>NZ_JASKYR010001489.1:0-702 GCF_041028215.1 Streptomyces flavofungini | reverse complement strand
CTGAGCAGCAGGCCGTCGCGGCCGTCGGGCAGACGCACCACGGTCAGCCGGATCAGCGGTGGCTCGGCGGGGTCGAAACCGGTGTCACGGTCGCGTGCGCGCAGGGCGTCGACCTCGGCCTCGARCGCGGAMCCKGCCCCGGCCTCGGCCGCGGGGCCGCCACCGGGCAGGAAGACCCCGGGCAGCAAGACGACCGGACCGGGCCAGGGCCTGCCCGGATCGGGCGCTGCCACCAAGACGGCGGCCAAGAAGGCGGCAGCGGAGAAGACCGCCCCCAAGAAGAGCGCCGCGGAGAAGACCGCCGCCACGAAGAGCACGGGCAAGGCGTCCGCCCTCACGGAGGCCGCCCCCAAGAAGACCGCCCCCAAGGAGGCCGCCTCCGAGGCGGCCGTCGCCAAGAAAGGCACCGCCAAGAAAGGCACCGCCAAGAAAGGCACCGCCAAGAAGAGCGCCGCCCGGAAGAGCAGCGCCAAGAAGTCCGCCCCCGCGGCGAGCGCCCCCGCGGCGAGCGCCGCCAAGAAGGGCACCGCCAAGAAGGGCACCGCCAAGAAGAGCAGCGCCGAAAAGGGTGCCTCCAGGCAGGTGCCGGGTGGGGAAGGGGCGTCTGAGGGAGTGGTCGCCGATGACGCGGCCATCGTTGACGCGGATACGCAGACCGCCGGTGTGCACGGGACGCCGGGGAGTGCTGTCGCCGGTCCCGGG
>NZ_JASKYR010001488.1:0-705 GCF_041028215.1 Streptomyces flavofungini | reverse complement strand
GGGCGCGAACGACGGGGACGAGACCACCACCCGCGGGGTGGGGCCGTCCGCGACGACCTCGCCGTCGGCGAGGATCACCACCCGGTGGGCGATCTCGGCGGCCAGTTCCACGTCGTGCGTGGCGAGGACGATCGCGTGGCCCTCGGCCGCGAGGCCGCGCAGGACCGTGACCAGGCGGGCCTTGGCGGCGTAGTCGAGGCCCCTGGTCGGTTCGTCGAGGAGGAGCAGGGGCGGGCGTGCGGTCAGGACGATCGCCAGGGCGAGCGCCAGGCGCTGGCCCTCGGAGAGGTCGCGGGGGTGCGTGTCGTCCGCGATGCCGGGCAGCAGCTCGCTCACCAGGGCGCGGCAGGTCCCGGCCGCCGCGTCCGCGTCCCGGTCGGCGGCGGCGCACTCGGCGGCCACGGTGTCCGCGTACAGCAGGTCGCGCGGCTCCTGGGGGACCAGGCCCACGTGCTTGATCAGCTGGCGGGGGGTGGTGCGGTGCGGGACGGCGCCGCCGACCCGGACCGTGCCCGACGTGGGTTCGAGCAGGCCGACCAGGGTGGCGAGCAGGGTCGACTTCCCCGCGCCGTTGCGGCCCATCAGGGCGACGGTCTCGCCGGGTGTGACGGTCAGGTCGACGCGCCGCAGTGCCTCGACCCGGCCGCGCCGGACGGCGAGCGAGGCGACCGAGGCCGAGGGTGCGGGGCCGGGTSSAGGCACTGC
>NZ_JASKYR010001487.1:0-755 GCF_041028215.1 Streptomyces flavofungini | reverse complement strand
GTGGGGTGGCGAGGGGGTCAGGGGCGCCATTCCTCCTGCCAGAGCCAGTGGACCTCGTAGGCGAAGGCGAGGGCCTTGAGGTCCAGGAGGGCGTTCAGTTCGGTGAAGGGCCAGTGGGGGGCGGCGTGGTCCGCCTCGCGGATGGCGGCTTCGCTGACGCGGGCGATGTGGCGGCGGGTCGCGATGTCCTGGTGCGCGCGGTGCGGGGCGCGGCAGGCGCAGCCGTAGGTGCCGCCCGTGCCGGACGCCGGGCAGCCGAACTCGTGGAAGAGGTCCGCTGCCGCCGCCTCCTCGTCCAGGCGGGCGCGGACGAAGGAGATCAGGGCCGTGAGCTGGACGACGTCCGCCGGGGCGGGCGGGGCATCGTCGCGGCGCTCCGGGAGCAGGCGTCGCCGTAGTTCCGCCCGGGTCTGCTGGGCCCGCAGCCGCATCTCCGCCGCCTCGGACCGCATCCTGCGCGTCCTTTCGACCGCTTCCCGGGCCGACCTGCACAGCCGCTCACAGCGCTCGAAGGAGTTGGCGACCGCCACAGCGCTCTCCGATGTCCCCATCCCGTCTCCTGCCTCCTGCCTCTGTGCCCTCACTCGTAGTCATGGCTGTCGCCCGGCTTGGGACCGGTGCCCGTCATGCACGTCCTCGCGCTGCCGGGCGGTGGCGGGAGGGGGCTGGGCCAGGCCCCTCATGTCGACCACCTGCCGGGCGGCCGTGGTCAGCGGCAGGCGTTGGGCGCGTGCGTGGCGGCGCAGGGCCTCGAA
>NZ_JASKYR010001486.1:0-781 GCF_041028215.1 Streptomyces flavofungini | reverse complement strand
TCCTCTGGCAGCGCGGATCGCGGTTCTTCATGGCGAACGACCCCACGCTCGTCGACGGCCGCGCGAGCCTCAGGGACTTCCACCGCAGCGGGCGCGCGGGCACCCTGCCCTCCACCGGCGCCATGCTCCGCTCCATCCCGCGCTATCTGAGCCGGAGTTACCACCCCTCCCAGGAGGGCAGCACCGAGCAGGCCGTGGCCTATCTCGCCGCGGCGGCCCGCTCGGCGGCGGTGGCGGCGGGCGCGCAGCCGAACGGAGCCGTCTGACATGCCCCGCATCCGCACCGTCGCCCTGGCCGCGGGCGCCGTCCTGCTCGCCCGGCGGGCCGTGCGCCGCCGCGTGGCGCTCTCGCCGCTCTGGCCGCTGCCCGCCCTGGACGAACCGGTGTCGGGGCAGCCGCGCTCCCGGGCGCTGCGGCTCCGGGTGGCCCGGCACGAGAGCGTGGCCGAGGGCGTCGTCCAGCTCCGCCTGGAGGGCGCGGGGCTGCCGCCGTGGCGGCCCGGGGCCCACCTCGACCTGGTCCTGCCCTCGGGCCTCGTGCGCCAGTACTCGCTCTGCGGCGACCCCGAGGACACCTCCTCCTACACCGTCGCGACCCGGCTGATCGGCGCCGAGCAGGGCGGCAGGGGCGGCTCGCGGGAGGTGCACGAGCTGTTGCGCGAGGGCGTGGAGGTGGAGGTGCGCGGGCCGCGCAACCGCTTCCCGCTGGCCGAAGCGCCCTCGTACGTCTTCGTCGCCGGCGGCATCGGGATCACGCCGATCCTGCCGATGCTGCGGGCCG
>NZ_JASKYR010001485.1:0-490 GCF_041028215.1 Streptomyces flavofungini | reverse complement strand
CCGCCGTACGGCGCAAGCGGCTCGGCGGTACGGGACCCGGCGGTGCCGGAGAGGGGCGGACGCTGTGATGCTGCTCAGTCAGACCGTGGGCCGCCCGGTCGTCAGCGCGGCGGACGCCTCGCGCGTCGGCACCGTCTCCGGGCTCGTCGTCGACCCGGAGAGCGCCCGGATCACCGGGCTCCGCCTGGAGGACACCAAGGCCGGGGGCGACGTGATCGCCTGGGAGGACGTGCACGCGGTGGGCCCCGACGCGGTCGTCATCACGACGGTCGCCGTGGCCCGCTTCACCGCCGCGGACTCCGCGGGCGGCCACCGGCTCCTCGGCCAGCGCCTGCTGACCGAATTCGGCGACTCGGCGGGCACCCTCGCCGACATCGCCTTCGACCCCGAGTCCGGCCTCCTCGACACCCTGTACACCTCACGCGGCGACCACATCCCCGGCCACCGTCTGCTCGGCTGCGGATCGTACGCGGTGGTGGTCGGTGTGGGG
>NZ_JASKYR010001484.1:0-515 GCF_041028215.1 Streptomyces flavofungini | reverse complement strand
TCTACRSCGSGCSGCGGCGGCTTCCTGCCGCTCGTTCTCGGGCGCTCGCCGGGGCGCAGGACCGCCATGGCTCAGCCGCCGGGCGCGGTGTAGAAGTACACGCGGACCACGGCGGTCTCCGGGCTCTTGCCGAGGTTGTGGAAGTCGTCCGTCGCCGTCTTCCCGGTGAACATGTCCGGGCGGCCCTTGCCGAGCAGGCCGTTGACGCGGTGGGCGTAGTCGGTGCCGTTGGGTCCGCCGCCGAAGGTGAGGACGAGCGCGGCCGTGCGCCCCTTCCACTTCCGGGTGCCCCTGCCGATCTGCTCGGCGAGCTTGCCCTTGTCCCGTCCCGAGACCTTGAACTCCTGCGGATGGCGGTCCACCGAGCGCGGCCCCGTGGGCGTCGGCTCGGGCTTGGTCGGCGAGGGCTTGGGCCGGTCGTCGGCCAGGGGGTCGGGCCGGTCGGCCATGGAGACGAGCGCGAGCACGAGCAGCAGATCAGCGAAGAGCCACCCGGCGAGCACCACCACCCCGAG
>NZ_JASKYR010001483.1:0-555 GCF_041028215.1 Streptomyces flavofungini | reverse complement strand
ACGCGGGGGCCCGTGCGGCGGGCCGGTGGGCCACGCCCGGCGTGACGGCTCAACGTAACGGTCGTTAGGGGAAACGACGGGGGAAAGACGGGGGATCGACAAGCGCGAACACGCTTGGGGGTACACGCGATGGGTCAGCAGTGCAGGGGCACGGGCACGGCGGTCGCCGCGGTCGCGGCGGCGGGCCTGATGGCCCTCGCCACCGGGTGTGCGGGCGGCGGTGCGGCCGCCGACAGCGGCGCGGCCGGGGACGCCGAGGGTGCGCGGCAGGCGGTGCGGCGGGCCGCGGCCGTCCTGGTCGGGGCGGGGAGCGCGAAGGCGAACACCTCCATGGAGATGGCCAGCGGCGGGACGCGCGTGACCATCAGGGGCGAGGGGCGGTACGACTTCGCGCGCCAGCGCGGGGAGTTCGAGGTGGTGCTGCCGCAGGATTCGGCGGCGGGGCGCAGGCACCGGCCCATCACCGAGCTGTTCGCCCCGGGTGCGCTGTACATGAAGAACCGCGGGGCCGGGGTGCCGGCCGACAAGTGGGTGCGGATCGAGACACGTTCGCTC
>NZ_JASKYR010001482.1:0-561 GCF_041028215.1 Streptomyces flavofungini | reverse complement strand
CGAGCACCGAGGTGTACATCTGGTGCGCCTCGAAGTGCCGCCCGAGCTGGCCGAGTACGTACGCCATCTCCTGGCGGGCGGCCAGCGTCTCCGGGTGCTCGGCACCGAGGGAGCGCTCCCGCCCCTGCGCCACGCGCGTGTACTCGCGCAGCGCGTCGGCGGCGCGGCCCGTGCGGCTGAGCGTGAAGCCGACCTCGTACCGGCTGGCGAGGGTGTCGGGGTGGTCGGGCCCGAGGGCGTGCTCGCGCTCGGCGGCGACGGCGCGGTGCACCTCGCCCGCCTCGGTCCAGCGCCCGAGCCTGCCCAGGCTGAGGCCCGCGTTGTGGCGGCCGGCCAGGGTGGCGAGCAGCTCCGGCGGCGGCGCGGGCCGTTCGGGCTGCCGGGGCGCGGCGGCCCGGCGCGCGTCGAGACGCGGAATCCACTCACCGGTCAGGCCCGCCGCCGCGTCGGGCGGGGTGCTGCGCAGCACCCCGCCACCGCCCGCCTTGAGCCCGGTGGTCATGCCCCGCGTCCAGGACGGCAGCCGGGGTTCCCGGGAGGGCTGGGGGGCGTGCGCGGGGT
>NZ_JASKYR010001481.1:0-625 GCF_041028215.1 Streptomyces flavofungini | reverse complement strand
GTTGCGGCGAGCCCTCGCGGCGTCAAGAGATGTGACTGAGAGCGCTCTCAGAAATGTTTTTCCTTCAGGTAATGGCGGCGTCGGGGGCGCCTCTTTGGTCAACGACGGGCGGTTCGGAGGGCGTCGGGCGGATTGTCAGTGGTGGGTGCCAGACTCGGAAGAAGAACGGAGAGATGCGACAAAGGAGTCGATCATGCTCAGTACCCGTTTCGTCGCGGGCGCCCCCGTCTGGGCCGACATGTGCGCGCCCGATCTCGACGGCGTCAGCGATTTCTACCGCGAGCTCTTCGGCTGGGAACTGCGCCGCGGCGGTGAGGAAGTGGGCGGTTACAGCCAGTTCCTCCTGGGCGGCAGGACCACGGCCGGTGCGATGGCGGTGCCCGCGGAGATGAGCCCGCCGTCCTGGACGCTGTACTTCCGGGCGCAGGACGTCGACGCCACGGTGAAGACGGTCGAGCAGGCGGGGGGCGGCGCCGTCTTCGACACCACGGATGTCCTCGACCTCGGCCGCATGGCGGTGCTCAAGGATTCGGCGGGGGTCCAGTTCGCCGCGTGGCAGCAGGGGCAGCTGAAGGGCCTCGATGTCGTGAACGAACCGGGGGGCCTGGTCTGGACCGAGCTCTAC
>NZ_JASKYR010001480.1:0-722 GCF_041028215.1 Streptomyces flavofungini | reverse complement strand
GGGCAGGGCCACGTTCAGCCGAGCAGCGAACGCACCGCGGAGCGGTCGACGTTCGTCAGGCCGCGTACCAGCTTCGGGGTGAGGAGGACGACGACGGCGCCGATCAGCGCCACGGCCGCGATCTGGACGGGCGAGGTGATGTAGTACTGGTGCCGCTCGCCGCCGGACGTGTAGTCGTAGACGCGGTAGCCGGGCCAGCCGACGTAGCGGTGGAAGACCCAGGAGTACGCGGGGAAGAGCGCGAGCGCCCAGCCGGTCACGAAGACGGTCACCGTCAGGACGAAGCTGACCACGCGCCAGGGGAACATCACGGCCTGGAACAGCAGCGCCTTCCACCCCGCGCCGTCCGCGAGACGCGCCCGCGTCCACGCCCACCAGCCCCGGCCGGACGGTTCGAACGCGGCCGGGCCCGCCACCGCGAGCCCCAGCGCCCTGCGCGCCCGGCCCCGCTCGGCGGCCCCGAGACCGCGCGCCCCCGCGAGAAGCACGGCGAGCACGGGCAGCCCGACCACGGTGACCAGCAGCCCGGCCCCCAGGGCGAACCCGGTGACGGCGAAGCTGAACCCCGCGACGGCCAGGGGCAGCGAGACCAGCACATGGCCGATCTCGCGGAACGTACCCGCGGCGAAGGGCGCCCGCCAGAATCCGGCGGACCGTTCGGCACCGTCGTGGGGGCGCATCACGTGCTGGCCGGTGCCGTGCGCGTCGGTACGGTGCGGGCC
>NZ_JASKYR010000148.1:0-12022 GCF_041028215.1 Streptomyces flavofungini | reverse complement strand
GCCCAGGGGCGCGGCGGACTCCTTCACGGTGACGCACCCCGCCGTCGCCCCGAAGTACCTGACCTCGCCCACCCGCGTGGGCAGCCCCGAGCCCACGGAGAAGCCCGGCGGCAAGGGCGGCGGGCCCGCGCACATCGAGTCCTACACCGCCGACGGCACGTCGCTGACCGTGCACTTCTGGGGCAGCGTGTGCAGTGAGTACTCCGCGTCCGCCAGCGAGGACGGCGACCGGGTGAAGGTCACGGTGTCCGAGCAGCAGCAGGAGGGCGAGGCCTGCGTGATGATGGCCAAGGAGATCAAGGACACGGTCACGCTCGACAAGCCGCTGGGCGATCGCGAGGTCGTGGACGCGGCGGGCGAGACGGTGAAGCGCAAGTAGCGGGCCGACGGCTGTCGGACCCGGCCGGGCACGTACGAAGGCGGCGGCCCCCCAGACTTCTGGGGGGCCGCCGCCTTCGTACGCGTGTCAGGTGCTCACAGGCTCAGCTGAAGGAGTCACCGCAGGCGCAGGAGCCGGTGGCGTTCGGGTTGTCGATCGTGAAGCCCTGCTTCTCGATGGTGTCCACGAAGTCGATGGAGGCGCCGCCCAGGTAGGGAGCGCTCATCCGGTCGGTGACGACCTTGACGCCGTCGAAGTCCTTGACGACGTCGCCGTCGAGCGAACGCTCGTCGAAGAACAGCTGGTAGCGCAGGCCCGAGCAGCCGCCGGGCTGCACGGCGACGCGCAGCGCCAGGTCGTCCCGGCCCTCCTGCTCAAGGAGGCCCTTCACCTTGGCCGCGGCGGCGTCCGACAGGAGGATGCCGTCGCTCACGGTGGTGGTCTCGTCCGATACGGACATCTGCTTCTCTCCCGGGTTGTACGGAGACTGCTTGCCGACGGTTGCAACCGGCGGGGCCGCGGATTCATTCCGGGCCGAGCGCTTACGTCTTACCCCTTCATGCTCGCACACGGCGCCCGGCGGGACACCGGGCCGTGTACCGGCTAACGCGTCACATCGACACTATGGCCATCGTCAAACTGACGTGAAGCGGTTATGATAGATAGCGTCAAATAGACGAAAACTCGTCTGCAGAGAAGAAAGGGTGCGTGTCGTGACCACCGCCCAGTCCCCCGTAGACCGCGTGGACCTCGACGTCCAGCCCACGCCGCTCGCCCTGCTGCTGCTCGGCCGCGAGGCCGACCCCACGAGCGAGCGCGGCGTGGATTGTCCGGGTGATCTGCCGTCCCCCTCCGACCCCGGCCTGGTGGAGCGCGCCCGCGCCGCCAAGGAGAAGCTCGGGGAGAAGGTGTTCGTTCTCGGCCACCACTACCAGCGCGACGAGGTCATCCAGTTCGCCGACGTGACCGGCGACTCCTTCAAGCTGGCCAGGGACGCCGCCGCACGGCCGGACGCCGAGTACATCGTCTTCTGCGGTGTGCACTTCATGGCCGAGTCCGCGGACATCCTGACCACGGACGACCAGAAGGTCGTGCTCCCCGACCTCGCCGCGGGCTGCTCGATGGCCGACATGGCCACCGCCGAGCAGGTCGCCGAGTGCTGGGACGTACTGACCGAGGCCGGGATCGCCGAGCGGGTCGTGCCCGTCTCGTACATGAACTCCTCCGCCGACATCAAGGCGTTCACGGGCAAGCACGGCGGCACCATCTGCACGTCGTCCAACGCCAAGCGCGCCCTTGAGTGGGCCTTCGAGCAGGGCGAGCAGGTCCTCTTCCTGCCCGACCAGCACCTGGGCCGGAACACCGCCGTGCGCGACCTGGGCTTCTCGCTCGACGACTGCGTGGTCTACAACCCGCACAAGCCGAACGGCGGGCTCACCGCCGAGCAGCTCCGCGAGGCGAAGATGATCCTCTGGCGCGGGCACTGCTCGGTGCACGGGCGCTTCTCGCTGGAGAGCGTGGCGGACGTGCGCGCGCGCATTCCCGGTGTGAACGTCCTCGTGCACCCCGAGTGCAAGCACGAGGTCGTCGCCGCGGCGGACCACGTGGGCTCCACCGAGCACATCATCAAGACCCTGGAGGCGGCACCGGCCGGTTCCAAGTGGGCGATCGGAACCGAGCTGAACCTCGTACGGCGCCTGGCGAACCGTTTCGCCGCGGAGGACAAGGAGATCGTCTTCCTCGACAAGACGGTCTGCTTCTGCTCGACCATGAACCGGATCGACCTGCCGCACCTGGTCTGGACCCTGGAGTCCCTCGCCGAGGGCACGCTGGTCAACCAGATCGAGGTCGACCGGGAGACCGAGCAGTTCGCGAAGCTGGCGCTGGAGCGGATGCTGGCGCTTCCGTAGTGCCGTACTGAAGTCAGCGCAGCGGTAAGGGGCGTCCGCCATGGCGGACGCCCCTTACCTTGTTCCCTGCGGGTCAGACCTGCGCGGGCTCCGGGTCGGCGGAGTCCGTGGACTGCGGCGGGACGCCCGCCTTCTTCTCCCGCTTCGCCGCGCGCTTGTCGCGCCTGCGCTCCTTGCGGAGCTCCACCATCGCGTACAGCGTCGGGACGAGGAGGAGCGTCAGGAGCGTGGAGGTGATCAGACCGCCGATCACCACGACCGCCAGCGGCTGGGCGATGAAGCCGCCCTCACCGGTGATCCCGAGGGCCATCGGGAGCAGCGCGAAGATCGTCGCCAGGGCGGTCATGAGGATCGGGCGGAGCCGGTGCCGACCGCCCTCGACGACCGCCTCGACGATGCCGTGGCCCTGCGCGCGGTACTGGTTGATCAGGTCGATCAGCACGATCGCGTTGGTGACCACGATGCCGATGAGCATCAGCATGCCGATCATCGCGGGGACACCCATCGGCGTGCCGGTGGCGACCAGCAGGCCGATCGCGCCGGTGGCCGCGAACGGGATGGAGACCAGCAGGATCAGCGGCTGGACCAGCGACCGGAAGGTCGCCACGAGCAGCATGAAGACGATCGCGATCGCCGCCAGCATGGCGAGGCCGAGGTTCATGAACGCCTCGTCCTGGTCCTCCGAGACACCGCCGATCGTGGCCGTGGCCCCCTCGGGGAGCTTCAGCGCGTCGAGCTTGGCGGTGAGGTCGGAGCTGACCGCGCCGGTGTTGTCACCGGTGGGCCGTGCCGTGATCGTCGCGGCCCGCGCACCGTCAATGCGGGTCATCGAGACGGGGCCGTCGACCAGCTGGACCTCGGCGATGTCACCGAGTCTGACGCCGGGGCCGAGCCTCAGCTTCTTCAGCTCGGCGAGGGTCTTCGCGGGCTTCGCCGCCTTGATGACGACGTCGCGCTCGGTCTCGTCAAGGGTCGCCTTGCCGCTGGTGGTGCCGCGCACCGCCTGGGCCACGGCCTGGCCGAGGGTCGTCTCGTCGAACCCGGCCGCCGCCGCCCTGGCGTTGCCCTTGACCGAGATCCGCGGCACGCTCTGCGACAGGTCACTCGTCACATCGGTGACGTCGTCCAGCTCGGCGACCTCGTCGCGCACCTGGTCGGAGGCCTTGCGCAGCACATCGCCGTCGGCGGCCTTGACCACGACGCTCAGGTCCTGGCTGCCGAAGCCGTCACCGGCCGAGATGGACGTGCGGCCGATGCCGGAGAGCTTGCCGAGCTCCTCCTCGACCTGGTCCTGCGTCCTCTCGTACGACGCCTTGTCCTTCAGCGTCAGGGTGTACGAGGCCTGGTTGGTGTCGGTGCTTCCGCCGAAGGCGGCCATGAAGCCGGAGGAGCCGACCGTGACCTGGTAGTCCTTGATCTCGTCGATGCCCGCGAGCACCTTCTCGACCTTCTTCGCCGCCGCGTCGGACGCCGCGAGGCTGGTGCCGGGCTTCAGCTCCTGCTTGACGGTGAGGACTTCCTGCTCGCCCTGGTCGAAGAAGTTGGTCTTCAGGAGCGGGGCCATGCCGAACGTGCCGACCAGGACGACGACCGCGATGACCAGGCTGGTGAACCGGCGCCGGGTCGCGAAGCGCAGCACGGGGACGTAGATCCGCTGGAGCCTGCTGCGGTTCTCCTTCTCCTCCGCCTTGCGGCGGGCCTCCTCCGGGTCGACCCCGCGGACCGCCTTGGGGGCGCGCAGGAACCAGTACGAGAGGACCGGCACGACCGTCAGCGAGACGAGCAGGGAGGCGAGGAGCGCCGCGGTGACCGTGAGCGAGAACGAGCCGAAGAGCTCGCCGACCATGCCGCCGACCAGGCCGATGGGCAGGAAGACCGCGACCGTGGTGAGCGTCGAGGACGTCACGGCGCCCGCGACCTCGCGCACCGCCTTGAGGATGGCCTCCTGGCGCTCCTCCCCGTAGCCGAGGTGGCGCTTGATGTTCTCCAGGACCACGATCGAGTCGTCCACGACCCGGCCGATGGCGATGGTGAGCGCGCCGAGCGTGAGCATGTTCAGGGACAGGTCACGGGTCCACAGGACGATCAGGGCGAGGACCACCGAGAGCGGGATGGAGACCGCGGTGACCAGCGTCGAACGGATCGACGCCAGGAAGACCAGGATGACGATGACGGCGAAGACCAGGCCGAGGGCGCCCTCGGTGGTCAGGCCCTCGATGGACTTCGAGACCGCCGGGCCCTGGTCGCTCGCGATGGTCAGCTCGGCACCGGCGCCGAGGTCCTCGCGCAGCTCGGGCAGCTTGTCCTTGACGCCGTCGGAGATGGCGACGGCGCTGCCGTCCTGGTCCATGGTGACCGAGACGGCGAGGCTGGGCTCGCCGTTGGTGCGCGTCAGGGACGTCGCGGCGGACGGCTCCTGCTTGACGGTGGCGACGTCGCCGAGGCGCACCGGACTGCCCGCCTGCTCGCCGGGCGCGGCCTCGGGCCGGACGCGCAGGTCCTGGATCTGCTTCAGCGAGGTGAAGCCGCCGCCGACCTGGACGGTGCGGTTCTTGCCCGCCTCGTCGAAGGAGCCGGCGGGCAGTGTGGCGCCGCCCGCCTGGAGGGCCTTGCCGAGGGCGCCCGGGGTGAGGCCCGCCTTGGCCAGCTTGCCGTCGTCGGGCGTGACATTGACCTGGAGGTCGCGCACACCGTCGACGGTGACCTGGCCGACGCCGTCGATGTCCTTCAGGGACGGCACGACGGTGCGGTCGAGCTGGTCGGCGAGGGCCTGCTGGTCCTTGTCGGAGGTGACGGAGAGGACGACGGTCGGGATGTCGTCGGTGGAGCCCGCGACGACCTGCGGGTCGACGTCGTCGGGCAGTTCGGCCCTGGCCCGGTTCACGGCCTGCTGGACGTCGGCGACGAGCTGCTTGGAGCCGCTTCCGTAGTCGAACTGGGCCGAGATCACGGCGTTGCCCTCGCTCGCCGTGGAGGTGATGCCGGTGATCCCGTCGACCGCCTCGATGCTGTTCTCGAGCGGTTCGACGACCTGCTTCTCGACCACATCGGGGGACGCGCCCTGGTACGGGGCGAGCACGGACACCATGGGCAGTTCGATGGAGGGCAGCAGTTGCTGCTTGAGCTGCGGTATCGCGATCGCGCCGAAGACGATGGCGATGATGGACATCAGTCCGATCAGGGCCCGTTGGGCCAGGCTGAACCTGGACAGCCAGGACATGGTGGTCTCTCTCTGTGGCGTGAGCGGCAGGGACGGGCGGGTCACGGAACGGACCTGGAGCCGGGCCGGAGACGACCGCCTCCGGCAAGCGTTTATGCGCCCTTCACACCATCAGCCATGGGGCTGCCACGAAGCCCCACTCCCAGGGCCCATTTCTCACGGCCTGCGTACTGCGGGCGCAGTACGCAGGCCCCCCATGTCACTCCACCCTTGGACGTACCAGGCCCGATTCGTACGCGATCACGACGAGTTGGGCCCGGTCCCTGGCGCCCAGTTTGGCCATGGCCCGGTTCACATGGGTCTTCACCGTGAGCGGGCTGACCTCCAGGCGCTCGGCGATCTCGTCGTTCGAGTGGCCGCCCGCGACCTGGACGAGGACCTCGCGCTCGCGGCTGGTGAGCGCGTCGAGCCGCCCGCCGCGCGCCGGTTCGTCGCCGTCCGGGCCCTCGCCCTGCGCGAGGAACTTCGCGATGAGCCCCTTGGTGGCCACCGGGGAGAGCAGCGCCTCGCCCGCCGCCGCGATCCGGATGGCGCCGAGCAGCTCATCGGGCTCGGCGCCCTTGCCGAGGAACCCGGAGGCGCCCGCGCGCAGCGACTGCACCACGTACTCGTCGACCTCGAAGGTCGTCAGCATCACCACGCGCACCTGGGCCAGGCCCGGGTCGGCGCTGATCTCGCGGGTGGCGGCGAGACCGTCGGTGCCGGGCATACGGATGTCCATCAGGACCACGTCGGCCCGCTCCGACCTGGCAAGCCGCACCGCCTCCGCGCCGTCGGACGCCTCGCCGACCACCTCCATGTCGGGTTCGGAGTCGACGAGCACCTTGAACGCGCTGCGCAGCAGCGCCTGGTCGTCGGCGAGCAGTACGCGGATCGTCACGCGGTCCCTCCCTTTGCCGTGCTGACGGGCAGGATCGCATGGACGCGGAAACCGCCGCCGTAGCGGGGCCCCGCGGTGCAGCTTCCGCCGAGCGCGGTGACGCGCTCGCGCATGCCGAGCAGTCCGTGGCCGCCGCCGTCGGTGTTCGGCTCCGTGCCGGCCTGGGTGCCCTGGCCGCCGTCGTCGATGACGGTCACCTCCACGTTCGGGCCCACGCGGACCACGCTGACCTCGGCCTTGGCGTCGGGCCCCGCGTGCTTGCGCACATTGGTGAGGGCCTCCTGGATGACGCGGAACGCGGCGAGGTCCACGGCGGCGGGCAGGTCGAGGCCGACCTGCCCGAGCGCGACCTCCACGGGCAGGCCCGCGTGGCGGAAGGTGTCCACGAGCTCATCGAGCCTGCTCAGGCCGGGGGCCGGTTCGGTGGGGGCCTCGGGGTCGCCGCTCTGCCGCAGGAGGCCCACGGTGGCGCGGAGTTCGTTCAGCGCGGAGCGGCTGGCGTCGCGCACATGCGACAGCGCCTCCTTCGCCTGGTCGGGGCGCCGGTCCATGACGTGCGCCGCGACGCCCGCCTGGACGTTGACCAGGGCGATGTGGTGGGCGACGACGTCGTGCAGGTCCCGGGCGATGCGCAGCCGCTCCTCGGCGACCCGGCGCCGTGCCTCCTCCTCCCTCGTCCGCTCGGCCCGCTCGGCGCGCTCCCTGATGGCGTCCACGAAGGCCCGGCGGCTGCGGACCGCGTCGCCCGCCGCGGCGGCCATGCCGGTCCAGGCGAAGATGCCGAGGTTCTCCTGGGCGTACCAGGGCAGGGAGCCGGACAGCATCGCGACGCCGGTGAGGCCCGCCATGGTGACCAGGCCGATCCGCCAGGTCGTGGAGCGGTCGGTGGTGGCGGCCACGGTGAACAGCGCGATGACCGCGCACATCACTACGGGCGCCCGGGGCTCGCCGGTGAGCAGCTCCGTGATGGAGGCGGCGCAGGTCGCGGCGAGCACGGTCCAGGGGGCGCGGCGCCGGAAGAACAGGGCGAGGGCGCCGAGTGCCATGAGGAGCAGGCTGAGCGGGTCGGGGGTGCGGGTGCCCCAGGCCCAGGAGGGGCCGTGCTCGCCGTCGGGCTCGGCGAAGGAGCCGACGACCATGCAGATCAGCACGGCGGTGGCCAGCGCCGCGTCCACCGCCAGCGGGTGTGTCCTGGCCCAGCAGCGGCTTTTCCCTAGCGTGGTCACTTCCCGCTCTTCTGTTCGTTTCCCGCCGGGGGTCCGTGGTGGCCCGTCGCGGGTACGTCGTGGCCCGCCGCGTGCCTCAGCCCGGGATCAGTCCGTCGTCCGAGAGCATGTCCCGGACCTCGGCCAGGGTCGCGTCCGGGGCCGGGAGGATCAGCTCCGAGGGTTCGAGGGCGTCGTCGGGGAGAGGCGTGCCGAGCTCCCGGACCTTGTCCAGGAGCGCGTGCAGGGTCCTGCGGAAGCCGGGGCCGTCGCCGCTCTCCATCTCTTCGAGCAGCTCGTCGTCCAGCTTGTTCAGTTCGGCGAAGTGGCTGTCGGCCAGCTTCACCTGCCCCTCCCCCATGATCCGTACGATCATGTCGTCCTCCTCGGACGTGAGCGATACCCGCGGTGTCTGCCGGGGCTAATGCTTGTCGAAGCGCGGGGTGTCCTGCGGCTGCTGCTGGGCGCCCGCCTGGCCGGTGCCGCCCTCGATGGCCTGCTGGCCACCGGACGACCCGCCGGCCAGCTCCGCCTTCATGCGCTGGAGCTCCAGCTCCACATCAGTACCACCGGAGAGGCGGTCGAGCTCGGACTGGATGTCGTCCTTGGCGAGCCCGGAGGAGTCGTCGAGGGCGCCCGAGGCGAGCAGCTCGTCGATCGCACCGGCCCGCGCCTGGAGCTGCGCGGTCTTGTCCTCGGCGCGCTGGATCGCCATGCCGACGTCGCCCATCTCCTCGGAGATGCCGGAGAAGGCCTCGCCGATCCGGGTCTGCGCCTGGGCGGCGGTGTACGTGGCCTTGATCGTCTCCTTCTTGGTGCGGAAGGCGTCGACCTTGGCCTGGAGGCGCTGCGCCGCGAGGGTGAGCTTCTCCTCCTCGCCCTGGAGCGTCTGGTGCTGCGTCTCCAGGTCGGTGACCTGCTGCTGGAGCGCGGCCCGGCGCGAGAGCGCCTCGCGGGCCAGATCCTCACGGCCGAGGGCGAGGGCCTTGCGGCCCTGGTCCTCAAGGGTGGAGGACTGCTTGTTGAGCTGGGCGAGCTGCAGTTCGAGGCGCTTGCGGGAGGTCGCCACGTCGGCGACGCCGCGGCGGACCTTCTGCAACAGCTCCAGCTGCTTCTGGTACGAATAATCGAGGGTTTCGCGCGGGTCCTCGGCCCGGTCAAGGGCCTTGTTCGCCTTCGCGCGGAAGATCATCCCCATACGCTTCATGACACCGCTCATGGGCTTCGCGCGCCCCCTTCTGACGGACTTCCAGCTCCAGGTACTGCTCAGAACCCACAGTACGGGCCCTGCATCCATTACCGCACTGTTCGCGAGCGGATGCGCTCATCCCCAAGGACGACTGCGTCCGGCGCCGCTCCGGCGTAAGGAGTAGGTGCTCCCCTGTGGCCCGGTCCCGAAGCGGCTGGATACCGCCTGCTACGTCCCATTAGCCACGTAAATCAAGACGCCCGGCGTTGCCGGATCGTTCCCCGTCCGGCTGGGGTCCATGCCGCCGCACCCCGTACCCTTGGATTTTGTGTTCCGTAGCCGATCCAAGGAAGAGAAGGCCCCGGCCGCGCAGGCGCCGGTGACCGACTCCAAGTTGCCCCGTGACCCGCAGGCCCCCAAGGGCCGCCCCACCCCCAAGCGCGCCATGGCCCAGTCACAGCGCCGCAGCGTGACCAATACGCCGACGACGCGCAAGGAGGCGGCGAAGCGGCAGCGCGACGAGCGCCGCGCCCAGATGGCGAAGCAGCGCGAGGCGCTGGCCAGCGGTGACGAGCGGTTCCTGCCCGCTCGTGACAAGGGCCCCGTGCGCAAGTACGCGCGCGACTTCGTCGACTCGCGCTTCTGCGTCGCCGAGTTCTTCCTGCCGCTCGCGGTGATCATCCTCGTCCTGAGCATGGTCCGCGTGCCCCAGCTCCAGAACATCGCGCTGCTGCTCTGGCTGATCGTGATCGTGCTGATCGTGCTGGACTCGGTCGCCACCGCGTTCCGTCTGAAGAAGCGCCTGAACGAGCGCTTCCCGGACGTGAGCAAGAAGGGCGCGGTCGCCTACGCCCTGATGCGCACCCTCCAGATGCGTCGTCTGCGGCTGCCGAAGCCGCAGGTCAAGCGCGGAGCGCGGCCCTGAGCGGATTCACCGGCAGAGCCGCCGCCTGGCTGGAGAGGCTGGGCGGACCGCGCAATGCCGTACGCCAGGAGCTGGTGGCCCGGCAGCTCGACGAGCAGATAGCCGCCCGCTACCCCGTGGGGCAGCGCCTTCGCGTGCTCGACGTCGGCATGGGCCAGGGCACGCAGGCCCTGCGGCTCGCCCGCGCCGGGCACAAGGTCACGGGCGTCGAGCAGGACGCCGAGATGATCGCCGCCGCGCGCGAGGCGCTGGCCCAGGAGCCCGAGGGCATCCAGAGCCGGGTGCGGATCATCGAGGGGGACGGGCACCAGACCGGTGTGCACTTCCTGCCCGGCAGCTTCGACGTGGTGCTCTGCCACGGCGTCCTGATGTACGTGGAGGAGCCCGACGCGCTCCTCGCCGGGCTCGCCAGGATGCTGGCGCCCGGCGGGCTGCTCTCCCTGCTCGTGCGGAACGCGGAGGCGCTGGCCATGCGGCCGGGGCTGAGCGGGGACTGGCGGGGCGCGATCGACGCCTTCGACTCGGACACGTACCGCAACCGCATCGGCGTCGACGCGCGGGCCGACCGGCTCGACACCCTCTCCGCGACGCTGGCGGGGATCGCCGCGCCGCTCCAGGCCTGGTACGGCGTGCGGGTCTTCACCGACACCCTGCGTGACGGCGAGGCGCTGCCCGAGGAGTGGGACTACGACGCGCTGCTCACCGCCGAGGAGCGTGCGGGGCGCACCGACCCCTACCGCCGGGTCGCGGCGCTGCTGCATCTGTGCGGGGTGCGGGACTGAGGTCACGCGGAGCGCGAAGCTCAAGGGGGGGCGGCCGTGCCGACGGCCGCCCCCCCTTGTCGCGTCCCAGCCTGTCTGTGCCTGGGTACGCTGTTTCTGTGTCCGCTGCCTAGGCCTGAGGCTCTTCCGCCGTGTCGGCCGTGTCCGCCGTGTCAGCCGTGTCGGCGTGCAGGCTCATCGGACCGTAGATCTTGCTGGTGTCCTCGAAGAGGGTCACCTGGTCGGCGCCTCCGTCGGAGAGCGCCTTCCAGTACTCACCGACCCAGGACTCGGCGTCGCCCTGCGTGGTGAACTCCTCGGGCTGCACCGCGGGCTGGACCTCCGTCCCGTCCGCCTTCTCGAACCGCCACGTCCATGCCGCCATGTCAGCCTCCCGAAGGTTCCTCGGCGGCCTGAGAACCGCCCGAATCCGCCTGAAGCCTAGCCGGGCGAGCGGCGCCGGACCCGACGCGGGAGGATCTTCGTGTGGAACTGACTCTGCTCGGCACCGGTGCCCCCGAAGGACTGCCCCTGTCCGGCTGCCCCTGCGCCGTCTGCGCGACCGCGCTCGGCGGTGCGGCGCGGGCGGCCACCGCGCTGCTCGTGGACGGCGTCCTGCTGCTCGACCTCACCCCCGGCGCGGCCTTCGCCGCCGCCCGCGCGGGGCACTCGCTGGGCGGGGTCCGGCAGGTCCTGCTCTCCCATCCGCACGACGGGCCCGCCGTGGAGGTCCCGGTGGGCCTCCCGCAGCCGGGGCGGGTCGCCGACGGCAGGGAGCTGGCGCTGCTCACCGGCCACCGGGTGCGGGCGGTGGCGATGGACGCGCCCGGCTCCGGCTACGAGGTGACCGGGCCCGACGGTCAGCGGCTGCTGTATCTGCCGCCGGGCGGGGCGCCCGCGGGGGTCGCGGAGCAGAGCGGCGGGCGCACCCCGTACGACCTGGTCGTCGCCGATGTCGTCGGGCGGCCCGACGGGATCGCCCGGCTGCGCGCGGCGGGGGCCGTCGGGCCCACCACCGATGTGCTCGCCGTGCACATCGGGCACGAGGTCCCGGGGGGCGCGGAGCTGACGCGCCGTCTCGCGGCGGCGGGCGCGCGCGCCGTGCCGGACGGGACGACGCTCGCCGTCGGCGCCTACGAGGAGGTCCCTGACGTGCCGCGCCGCACCCTCGTGCTCGGCGGGGCCCGCTCGGGCAAGTCGGTGGAGGCCGAGCGGCGGCTCGCCGGCTACCCCGACGTGCTGTACGTGGCGACGGGCGGCACCAGGAAGGGCGACGCCGAGTGGGCGGAGCGGGTCACCCTGCACCGCGAGCGGCGTCCCGCGTCCTGGCGCACGGCGGAGAGCTGCGACCTGGAGCCCCTGCTCGCCGAGGACGGGCCGCCGCTGCTCATCGACTGCCTCTCCCTCTGGCTCACCCACGTCATGGACGAGGTGGGCGCGTGGGACGACGCGGAGTGGTCCGGCGGCGGCGAGCGCGAACTCCGGCGCCGCCGGWCGCGGCGCTCGCCCAGGCGGTACGCGAGACCCGCCGCACGGTGGTCGCGGTGTCGAAC
>NZ_JASKYR010001479.1:0-631 GCF_041028215.1 Streptomyces flavofungini | reverse complement strand
GGGACGGGGCGGATGGTCACCGCGTCGTCGCCGGGTCGCGGCGGCCCCTGTCCGTCGACCCGTACGCCGAGGAGGTCGACCCACTCCGGGTCGGGGGCGGCGTCGCAGGTGACGCGGACGGAGCTGCCCTGACTGCGGAGAATGCGCCGGACGCTGTCGGCGACGACGAGGGCGCGGATCTCGTGGGGCACGTGGAGGTGGACGGTGCCGGTGTCCTCCCGCGTATGCCCGTACCGGAGGCCGCTCCGGAGAACGTCGCGCACGAGGGCTTCGGTGGGCGAGCCCGCGAGGGTGAGATTGAGGAACCCGGGCCCGGTGACGTCGACGGCGGCGATGCCCGGCTGGGCGGCGATACGCGGGGACAGCACATGGGCCACGTCCAGGGGCGGCATCCCCGCGTCACGGGCGACGCGCAGGGCGACGCTGGTGGCGTAGTCCCCGCACCCCCCGGGCCGGGGCCGCTCGACCCGGACACCCCGCTCGTCCCGGGGCACCTCGACCCGGAGCTCACCGGCATCGACGGCGGCACGCATGGCGCGCAGCACGGTGCGGGAGAGCTCGACGGGTGTCACGGACCAAGCGTATGGGAGGAGGGGGGTGGGTCCGCGAATCGGTTTACGGGGTGGTCCGG
>NZ_JASKYR010001478.1:0-678 GCF_041028215.1 Streptomyces flavofungini | reverse complement strand
GTGCTGCGGCACCCGCTGCCCGATCTCGCTGCCGGCCCCCCCCCCCCCCCCCCCCCCCCCCCCCCCCCCCCCCCCCCCCCCCCCCCCCCCCGAGATCGGGCAGCGGGTGCCGCAGCACGGCGCGGTGATCGACGCCGCGCGCGAGGCGGGTGTCGCCCTGCTCGCGTACACCGGCATCCTCGGCGGCCCCGACGCCGACTTCGACCTGGCGGCCGAGCACAAGGCGACGGAGGAGCTCATCCTCGCCTCGGGGCTGCCGTACACGTTCCTGCGCAACGGCTGGTACCACGAGAACTACACCGAGAACCTGGCGCCCGCCCTCGCCCACGGCGCGGTCGTCGGCTCGGCGGGCGAGGGCCGCATCGCCTCCGCTTCGCGCGCCGACTACGCCGCCGCGGCCGTCGCCGTCCTGACCGGCGAGGGCCACGAGGGCAAGGCCTACGAGCTGAGCGGCGACACCGCCTGGAGCCTGCCGGAGTACGCCGCCGAGGTCGCCAGGCTGAGCGGCAAGGACATCGCGTACGCCGACGTCTCCCCCGCCGAGCACCTCGCGGTGCTCACTGGGGCGGGGCTGCCGGAGCCGCTGGCCGCGATCCTCGTCGACGTCGACGCGGCCGTCGGGCGCGGGCGCCTCGCCGGGACCAGCGGTGACCTCGCCCGGCTGATCGGCCGGCCCAC
>NZ_JASKYR010001477.1:0-758 GCF_041028215.1 Streptomyces flavofungini | reverse complement strand
GGCCCGTACGCACGTACGAGCCCACGCATCACGACAGACAGGTAGGTCATGGCCGCTAACAACCGCCGCAKGTCCGGCAAGAAGGGCGCGCAGGTCGGCAGCGGCGGCAATCGGCGCCGCGGCCTCGAGGGCAAGGGCCCGACACCGCCCGCCGAGGCGCGCAAGGGGCACGTGAAGAACCGCATCGCCACCGCCAAGGCCAAGAAGGCCGCGGGCCGCCGCACCGCCACGCCCAAGGGCCGTGGCGGCAAGGGCACCTCCGAGATGGTCGTCGGCCGCAACCCGGTCTTCGAGGCGCTGCGCGACGGCGTGCCCGCCTCCACGCTCTACGTCCAGCAGTTCATCGACAACGACGAGCGGGTGCGCGAGGCGCTCCAGCTCGCGGCCGAGCGCGGCGGCATCCACCTGATGGAGGCGCCGCGCCCCGAGCTCGACCGCATGACGAACGGCCTGAACCACCAGGGCCTCGTCCTCCAGGTCCCGCCGTACGAGTACGCGCACCCCGAGGACCTCGTCGCCGCCGCGTTCGACGTGGGCGAGGACCCGCTGATCGTCGCGCTCGACGGGGTCACGGACCCGCGCAACCTCGGCGCCGTCGTCCGCTCCGTCGCCGCCTTCGGCGGGCACGGCGTCGTCGTGCCCGAGCGGCGGGCCGCCGGTATGACGGCGGGCGCCTGGAAGACGTCGGCGGGCGCGGCGGCGCGTACGCCGGTCGCGCGCGCCACCAACCTGACGCGCGCCCTTGAGCAGTACAAGAA
>NZ_JASKYR010001476.1:0-665 GCF_041028215.1 Streptomyces flavofungini | reverse complement strand
TCGTCGTACTCCCCGGCCGAGCCGTGGGCGCCGGGCTCGATGGCGCCGCCGATGCCGATGGCGCCCGCGATGCCGGTGCCGAGCGGTACGAAGAGGAAGCGCTCGGCGGATCTGCCCGCGCCGATGCGGCCCTCGGCGAGGCCGCCGGTGCGGACGTCGTGGCCGAGGGCCACGGGGACGTCTGACAGGCGGGCGCTGAGGAGGTCCCGGAGGGGGACGTCGCTCCAGCCGAGGTTGGCCGCGTATACGGCGAGGCCGCGGGCGGAGTCGACGATGCCGGGTACGGCGACGCCCGCCGCGGCGGCGGGCTCTCCGTAGTGGGTGATGCCGTGGGTGCGCAGGTCCTCGGCGAAGCCGAGGATGGTCTCCACGACGGCGTCGGCCCCGCGCTCGCGGCCGGTCGGGCGGCGCGCCTCGTACAGCAGGGTGCCGTCCGCCCCGACCAGGGCGGCCTTCATTCCGGTGCCGCCCACATCGAGGGCGATGACGTGTCTCACGGGGTCAGTGTCGCGCGTCACCCCATGAAAGGTCTAGTCCACTCGCGGTAATCGCTTGCTTCTCGCGGGGGCGCGGTTTGGGCGGGGTCTTGTCGTAGTGGGGGTCGCCGCTGCGCGGCTTGTCTCCCACCCAGCCGCCCGTTGCCCTGCGTGCGGGGCCTCCCGGGG
>NZ_JASKYR010001475.1:0-702 GCF_041028215.1 Streptomyces flavofungini | reverse complement strand
GCGTGCAGGCGAGGCTGGGCGAGGGGACCTGGCGGCCCCCCCCCCCCCCCCCCCCCCCCCCCCCCCCCCCCCCCCCCCCCCCCCCCCCCCCCCCCCCCCCCCCCCCCCCCCCCCCCCCCCCCCCCCCCCCCCCCCCCCCCCCCCCCCCCCCCCCCCCCCCCCGTCTTACCGCCGCCCTCGCCGTGCCGGGGGCCGGTCTCGCCACCGCGCTCGGCCTCGTCGGGGACAACGGCGGCGACTGGGCGGGCGGCGGACGCGCGGGCGGCGTGCAGGCGAGGCTGGGCGAGGGGACCTGGCGGCTGTACGGGCAGGCCGAGCAGGTGCTCGACGGGCACAGCGCGGGGCTGCTCGTCGTGGCCGCCCACACCGGGGGCTTCGCCCGTTCCCGTACGCTCCTCTTCCTCGTACGGGAGGACGCGCGCGGCATGGTGCGGGCGCGGCAGACCGCGCTCGACGAGACCCGCACCCAGGCCCGCGTCGAACTGCGCGATGTGAGAGCGGAGTTGCTCGGCGACGACGACGCGTCCGACGTGCCCGCCGCACTCGCCGCCGCCGGTGACGTGGCCGCCACCGTGCTCGCCGCCGAGGCCGTGGGAGCCGCCGACCGGGCGCTGGAGCGGACCCTGGAGCACGTGCGGCAGCGCAAGCAGTTCGGCCGGCCGATCGGGTCCTTCCAAGCGGTCAAGCACCGCCTCGCGGATG
>NZ_JASKYR010001474.1:0-1193 GCF_041028215.1 Streptomyces flavofungini | reverse complement strand
GGTCGTCGCCGCCCGGCAGTGGCGGGAGAGCGCCGGGACCGGGACCGCCGCCGCGCTCAGCGCCGCGTACCTCGCCGGGTTCGGCGGGTCCCACCCCCTCGCCAAGAAGGTCGGCGCCTGGCCCGCCGTCCTCGGCGTCGCCGGTGCCGTCGGCCTCGCCTCCTGGGCCCTCGCCGACCGCCGGGGACAGGGTCACCGCCGCTGAACGCGACCGCCGGGGACAGGGTCACCGCCGCTGAACGCGACCGCCGGGGGACAGGGTCACCGCGGCTGATCCCAACCGCCGGGGCTCAGGGGCTCAGCGGCCGACGCCCACGTCAGAACCCGCACCCGTCCCGCGGAACGTCGCCCGGTAGGTGCCCGGTGACACCCCCACCCCCAGCGCGAAGTGCTGTCGCAGCGACGCCCCCGTGCCGAAGCCGGACTCCGCGGCGACGCGGTCCACCGTGTGGTCCGTCGTCTCCAGGAGCTGCCTCGCCCGGTCCACCCGGCGCTGCGTCAGCCACTGCATCGGCGTCAGGCCCGTCTCCTCGCGGAAGCGGCGGCTGAACGTCCGTACGCTCATCGACTCCACCGCCGCGAGCTCCGCCAGGGTCAGCGGGTCCGCCAGGCGGTTCAGGGCGTACGTACGGGCCCTGCCCGTCGAGGTCAGGCCCGGTTCCGGCAGCGGGCGGCGGATGTACTGGGCCTGGCCGCCCTCCCGGTGCGGGGGCACCACCGTGCGGCGGGCCACCTCGGCCGCCACCGCCGCCCCGTGGTCGGCGCGGATCATGTGCAGACAGAGGTCGATGCCCGCCGCCTCCCCCGCCGAGGTCAGCACCTCGCCCTCGTCCACGTACAGGACGTCCGCGTCCACCGTCACCCCGGGGAACGCCCGCGCGAAGCGGTCCGCCGACATCCAGTGCGTCGTCGCCCGGCGGCCGTCCAGGAGGCCCGCCGCCGCCAGGACGAAGGAGCCGGTGCAGATCGACGCCACCCGGCCCGGGGCCCGGAGGGCGCGTGCCACTTCCTCGTCGAGGCCGCCCGGCTCCAGCGCCTCGTCGCTCTCGTGCGACGCCGGGACGATCACCGTGTCCGCCGCCACGACCGCGTCCAGGCCGTGCTCGGCGTAGACCGGGAAGTCCGCGTCCGTACGTATCATGCCGGGGCGGGGCGCGCAGGTGCGGACGGAGTAGAGGAGGTCCCCCTCAGGC
>NZ_JASKYR010001473.1:0-504 GCF_041028215.1 Streptomyces flavofungini | reverse complement strand
CGCGATGCTCGGCAGCGTCGTCTGGTTCACCGCCCTCGGCTACGGGGCACGCCTGCTCAGCGGCTTCTTCGCGCGCCCCGCCGCCTGGCGGGTCCTCGACGCCCTGATCGCCGTCATGATGGCGGCCATGGGCCTCACCCTGGTCATCGGCGCGCTGTGACGCGCGGCGCCGCTCACCGGTCCCACAGCTCGGTTCCGTACGCCGAGACCAGCGCGCCGACCCGGGCAAGGACCTCACCGGCGGGCAGCGGACCGACGCGGCGCCCGTCGCGCAGCCGCAGGGCCACCTGACCGTCGGCGGCCTCCTTCGCGCCGATCACCACCTGGTACGGCACGAGCCTGGCCGCCCGTACGCGCGCACCGAGGCTGCCGTGCTCCGGCCCTGCGAACTCCGCCCGCAGCCCCTGCGCGGCGCATCGCTCCACGAACGCCTCGGCGTGGAGCGCCTGCGCCTCGGAGACCGGAAGCACCACCAGCTGCACCGGGGCCAGCCAGGCGGGGAAG
>NZ_JASKYR010001472.1:0-556 GCF_041028215.1 Streptomyces flavofungini | reverse complement strand
AGAGTGACCCCGAACTCTCCGAACTCTCCGACGACGATGCTGTTCATTCCTCGCCCCCAGGAATGAACGGGCGCCTGGCTGACGCCGGTCCGTCCACCAGAGCAGCCCGCTCCGGGGGTGTCAAGGAATGCCGTCGACGGCGACGACGGCCAAGTCCGCGGCGGCCCGCCCCAGGAACTCCCGGAGGAGCCGCGTCGTGCCGACACCGGCTTCACCGCCGACGAAGAGGGCACGGGGCTCCTCGTATGGGGACGGGGTGCCGCCCGTACGTAGGGCATGACCCGGCCGGGTGGCCTTCGTGCCGCAGGGCAGCGCGGCCTCCCGCGCCCGCGCCGTGTTCCCGCCCGGCGACACTGTCGTCATGGATCTTCTGTCACTGCGGTACTTCCAGGCCGTCGCCCGTCATCAGCACATCAGCCGGGCCGCACAGGAGTTGCGCGTCGCCCAGCCCTCGGTGAGCCGCACGATCGGCCGGCTGGAGTCGGAGCTCGGGGTCCTGCTGTTCGACCGCCAGGGCCGTCGGATACGGCTCAACGAACACGGCGAGGCCTTCCTG
>NZ_JASKYR010001471.1:0-617 GCF_041028215.1 Streptomyces flavofungini | reverse complement strand
GCTCTCACGCTGACGCTGCACAGCGAGCTCGACGTCGGCAGCGTCGGCAGACTCAGCGACACCGTCGTCAGCGCGCTGGAGGCGGGCAGGCGGCACCTGCTGCTCAACCTCACCGGGGTGACCTGGTGCGACGCGGGCAGTCTCTACACCCTCCTCGGCATGCGGCACGCCGCCATCCACGCCAACGGCAGCCTCGCGCTGACGGCGGCGAGCGACTGCGTCCACGAGAGACTCGACCGGCTCCGACTGCGCGGGCTGCTGCCGTTCGTCGAACGGCGTCCGCCGCCCGCCGCCGGGGGCTGAGGAAGTTTTTCGGATCCGGCGCGGATTCGGGTGCGTACACGGGGAAGAGCGGGGCAGACGGTCTCCGTGAAGTGGCGAACCGCGCCGAGTCCCCGCGGTGAGTCGAGCCACCTGAGGGCACGCCCCCATCCCCCCGGCCCTCAGGTGGCTGTCACGCGGTGACCTCCGCTCACTCGTACGCCACCCAGCTCTCGTGGAAGCCGAGCGGCACCCGGCCCGGCAGATGGACGAGGGCCAGGGGATGGCCGGTGAAGTCCTGGGCGGCGAGGATCAGCGGGTCGGCAGCGCCCCGGTCGGGATCGTCCACGCAGGAC
>NZ_JASKYR010001470.1:0-624 GCF_041028215.1 Streptomyces flavofungini | reverse complement strand
CGCGTCCCCGCCGACGGCATGTACGAGGGCCGCCGGACCCTGCGCCGCCTCCCCGAGGGCTCGCCGGAGCGGCCCTACGAACTGTTCGACCTCGTGCCGCAGGGGCGCCTCATCGGCGCCGAGATCCGCGGCGTCGACCTCGCGCGGCCCCTCACGCCCGCCCTGCGCGAGGAGCTGAACCGCGCGCTCCTTGAGTGGAAGGTGCTGTTCTTCCGCGGCGCCGGCATCACCTCCGAGCAGCAGCGCGCCTTCGCCCGCCACTGGGGCGAGCTGGAGACCAACCCGCTGCTCGCCCGCGGCTCCGCAGACGACGTGGTCCGCTTCGACAAGGGCGGCAGCGCCACCCCCACGTACGAGAACGTCTGGCACGCCGATGTCACCTTCCGCGAACGCCCGGCCCTCGGCGCGGTGCTCCAGCTGCGCGAGGTGCCGCCCTACGGCGGGGACACGATGTGGGCCGACATGGCCGCCGCGTACGACAACCTTCCCGATGAGGTGAAGGAGCGCATCGAAGGGGCGCGCGCCGTGCACGACTTCATCCCCGGCTTCGCCCGCTTCTACGGTCCCGACAGGCTCGTCCCGCACCAGGACGACTTCCCGCCCGTCACCCACCCCGTGGTGCGC
>NZ_JASKYR010000147.1:0-11396 GCF_041028215.1 Streptomyces flavofungini | reverse complement strand
CCCCCAGAAGCCCCGCCCACTTCCGCTGCCCGCGCTCGAACCCTCGGCGGTCGACCACGGAACAGCGAATCCACTTGACCAGCACCGCGCCATCGTACGGCGCGGAGCACGGCCGGGGTCACGCTCCGGCGTAGTGCATCGCGATCAGTCCGGCGATGTCGGCGGAGTCCAGTTCAATGCCGAACTCCCGCACGAGAACGTCCGGCAATTCGCTCACGGATACGGTCCGTTCGGTCACCGTGCCGTCCGCGCGGGTCACGGCGAACTGATCCCCGACGAGCCTGCGGCGCGCGTCGGGAGCGGCCCGCTGGAGCACCGGGCGGCGGATGAACGACGACATGGGGTGGGTGGAGGTGTAGTGGTTCATCACTGCGTAGTCGACGAAAAGGCGCGGCTCCAGGGTGTACGCGTAGAGGTCGAACCAGCCCTCGGGCCGCCAGGTCCGCAGCACCAGCACCCCGCCCTCCTCGGCGTGGAGCTGGAAACGCCACTCTCCTTGTCGCTCTTCGGCGCCCGCGCGCAAGGGGAACGGTTCCAGCAGCCCGTCGCCGCCGAAGCCCACGTCGCAGTGCCAGGCTTCGCCGTCCGCCTCCACCTTCAGGAGCATGTGCGTCACCGCGCGCGTGGCGGAGGCCCCGGCACGCACGCGTGCCCCGAGACCGGTGACGTCGAAGCCGACGCGTTCGAGCGCCGCCGCGAAGAGCAGGTTCTGTTCGTAGCAGTAGCCTCCCCGGCGGCGCCGGACCATCTTGTCCTGGAGCGCCGCGAGGTCCAGGGGCACCGGGCGGCCGAGCATCATCTCCAGGTTCTCGAAGGGGATCGCCGCCACGTGCGCGCGGTGCAGGGCGCGCAGGGTGTCCAGGTTTGGCTTGGTCTCTCCCGTGTGCCCGAGTCTCGTCAGATAGGCGTCGATGTCGAGCTCTTCCCCGTGCCATGTCATACGTCCATGATCTCCGCCGCAGCGCGGAACACCAACCTCCGGACGGCGGAGCCCAGTTACGCTTCTCTGGGTGGACAGCGCCCAGGTCTCAAAGGAGGGGGAGGTTCCGGTGAGCAGTGTCAGCAAGGGGATCGAGAAGGTCGAGGTCGGTCTCAAGTGGGACCCGAGCCCGGCGGGCGAGCCGCCCAACGACCTCGACCTCATCGCGGCGACGTACACGAAGGAAGCCCCGTACGGAGACCCGGTGTACCTGGTGCACTTCGACAGCCGCTCGCCCGACGGCACGATCCATCTCAACCGCGACAGCCGCACGGGCCAGGGCTTCGGCTACGACGAGGTCATGGTGCTCGAACTGGAGCGCCTCGCGGCCACGTACGCCCGTGTCGTGGTGGGCGTGACCATCCAGCAGCAGGCGGCGGAGAAGGTCCTCGGCGACATCCCGAGCACAGCCGTCCGCATCCGCGAGGGCCACACCGTCCTCGCGGAGAACGACCTTGCCGCCGTCCCGGGGAGCACGGCGGCGACCGTGGCCGAGTTCGTCAGGGACGAGTCGGGCGCCTGGTCGTTCCGCGAGGACGTGCGCGGCTTCGACGCCGACCCGACCGCCTTCGCGTCCCTGATGGGGGCCGAGCACTGACGAGGCGGCGGAGCCGGAACCCGGCCCCGCCGCCCTGACCGCCGCTCACGGAGCGGCGGTCCCTGTCGTCACATGACGGTCACCGTCGAACGACGGTCGCCGTCAAGCGGCATTCCGCGTGATCAGCTGCAACCGCTGGTGGAGCCGCAGCCCTCGCAGATGTAGCAGGAGCCCGCCCGCTGCATCTTCGTGCCGCAGGAGAAGCACAGCGGCGCGTCGGCCTGGATGCCGAGCTGCATCTCGACCAGCTCGGCGCTGGTGTGCGCCTGCTGCGGGGCGGCCTTCGCCGACTCGGCCTCGGCCTTCGGCGTGGCGACCGCCTTCAGCGACTCGGGCTGCTTCGGAGCCGTCTGCGCGAGCGTCTCCACCTCGACCTCGGACTCGTCGAGGGACGGCTCGTACGAACCGGTCTCCAGGTGACGCTGGCGCTCCTCGGCGGAGTGGATGCCGAGCGCGGAGCGCGTCTCGAAGGGCAGGAAGTCGAGCGCCAGGCGGCGGAAGATGTAGTCGACGATCGACTGCGCCATCCGCACGTCCGGGTCGTCCGTCATACCGGCCGGCTCGAAGCGCATGTTCGTGAACTTGGAGACGTAGGTCTCCAGCGGCACGCCGTACTGGAGGCCGACCGAGACGGCGATGGAGAAGGCGTCCATCATGCCCGCGAGGGTCGAACCCTGCTTGGACATCTTCAGGAAGACCTCACCGAGACCGTCGTCCGGGTAGGAGTTGGCGGTCATGTAGCCCTCGGCGCCGCCCACCGTGAAGGAGGTGGTGATGCCGGGACGGCCCTTGGGGAGGCGCTTGCGGACCGGGCGGTACTCGACCACCTTCTCGACCGCGGCACGGATCGCGTCCTCGGTCTTCTCGGTGATCTCGGCCTTCTCCTCCTCCTTCTTCTTGGCGGAGAGCGGCTGGCCGACCTTGCAGTTGTCGCGGTAGATGGCGAGCGCCTTGACGCCCAGCTTCCACGCCTCGAAGTAGACCTCTTCGACGTCCTCGACGGTGGCGGTCTCCGGGAGGTTGACCGTCTTGGAGAGGGCGCCCGAGATCCACGGCTGGATCGCGGCCATCATGCGGACGTGGCCCATCGCGGAGATGGAGCGCTCGCCCATGGCGCAGTCGAAGACCTCGTAGTGCTCGGTCTTCAGACCCGGGGCGTCGATCACATTGCCGTGCTCGGCGATGTGGGCGACGATCGCCTCGATCTGCTCCTCCTGGTAGCCCAGGCGGCGCAGGGCCTGCGGCACGGTGCCGTTGACGATCTGCATGGAGCCGCCGCCGACGAGCTTCTTGAACTTCACCAGGGCCAGGTCGGGCTCCAGGCCCGTGGTGTCGCAGGACATCGCGAGACCGATGGTGCCGGTCGGGGCGATGACCGAGGCCTGCGAGTTGCGGAAGCCGTTCTTGTCGCCGAGGCGGATCACGTCCTGCCAGGCCTCCGTGGCGGCGGCCCAGATCGGCGAGTCCAGGTCGTCCATGCGGACGGCCGTGGCGTTGGCGTCGGCGTGCTGCTTCATGACGCGCTTGTGCGGGGTCGCGTTCTTGGCGTAGCCGTCGTACGGGCCGACGACCGCGGCGAGCTCGGCGGAACGCTTGTACGACGTACCCGTCATCAGCGACGTGATGGCACCGGCGAGGGCACGGCCGCCGTCGGAGTCGTAGGCGTGGCCGGTCGCCATCAGGAGGGCGCCCAGGTTGGCGTAGCCGATGCCGAGCTGACGGAAGGCGCGGGTGTTCTCGCCGATCTTCTGCGTCGGGAAGTCCGCGAAGCAGATGGAGATGTCCATCGCGGTGATGACCAGCTCGACGACCTTGGAGAAGCGCTCGACGTCGAAGGACTGGTTGCCCTTGCCGTCGTCCTTCAGGAACTTCATCAGGTTCAGCGAGGCGAGGTTGCAGGACGTGTTGTCCAGGTGCATGTACTCACTGCACGGGTTCGAGCCGTTGATGCGGCCGGACTCCGGGCAGGTGTGCCAGGCGTTGATGGTGTCGTCGTACTGGATGCCGGGGTCGGCGCAGGCCCAGGCGGCCTCGGCCATCTTGCGGAAGAGCGACTTGGCGTCGACCTCCTCGATGACGTCACCCGTCATGCGGGAGGTGAGGCCGAACTTGCCGCCCTCCTCGACCGCCTTCATGAAGGTGTCGTTCACGCGGACCGAGTTGTTGGCGTTCTGGTACTGGACGGACGTGATGTCGTCGCCGCCCAGGTCCATGTCGAAGCCCGCGTCGCGCAGGGCGCGGATCTTCTCCTCTTCCTTCACCTTGGTCTCGATGAAGCCCTCGATGTCGGGGTGGTCGACGTCGAGGATGACCATCTTGGCCGCTCGGCGGGTGGCGCCACCGGACTTGATCGTTCCGGCGGAGGCGTCGGCACCGCGCATGAAGGAGACGGGGCCAGAGGCGTTGCCGCCGGAGGAGAGCAGCTCCTTGGAGGAGCGGATGCGGGAGAGGTTCAGGCCGGCTCCGGAGCCGCCCTTGAAGATCATGCCCTCTTCCTTGTACCAGTCGAGGATCGACTCCATGGAGTCGTCGACGGACAGGATGAAGCAGGCGGAGACCTGCTGCGGCTGGGGCGTGCCGACGTTGAACCAGACCGGGGAGTTGAAGCTGAAGATCTGGTGCAGGAGGGCGTAGGCCAGCTCGTGCTCGAAGATCTCGGCGTCGGCGGGCGAGGCGAAGTAGCTGTAGTCCTCACCGGCCTTGCGGTAGGTCTTCACGATGCGGTCGATCAGCTGCTTGAGGCCGGTCTCGCGCTGCGGGGTGCCGACGGCCCCGCGGAAGTACTTGCTGGTGACGATGTTGACCGCGTTCACCGACCAGAAGTCGGGGAACTCGACGCCACGCTGCTCGAAGTTGATCGAGCCGTCGCGCCAATTGGTCATGACGACGTCACGGCGCTCCCAGGCCACCTCGTCGTACGGGTGCACGCCGGGGGTCGTGTGGACGCGCTCGATGCGCAGACCCTTGCTGGCCTTGGACCCCTTGGCGCGGGAACCTCGTGCCGGGCCGCTCGTCGTCTCGGTCATGCCGCCTCCCTGTTTCAGGCTAAAACGCCCTGAAGTGCCACGTTCTTCCCATGGCACGGATGTGTGTCTGATGTCGCGGGCATCACGAAGGAGGCCCTCGACAGGTCTGTAAGCCGCCGCTTCGCCGGTCAGTCGGCGGCGGTGGCGGGCACGGGGACCTCGACGGTCCCTCCGGGCCCGCGGTCGTTCACGACGCGCTCTCCGCCCGCGTCGCACGGCTCCGCGTCGAGCCGCTGTTCCCTGAGCTCGCCGATGGCGGCTTCGAAGTCCTCAAGCGAGTCGAAGGCGCGGTACACGGACGCGAAGCGCAGATAGGCGACGAGGTCGAGCTCCTGCAACGGGCCCAGTATGGCGAGGCCGACATCGTGCGTGGTGAGCTCCGCGCTGCCGGTGGCACGCACGGCCTCTTCGACCCGCTGGCCGAGCAGGGCGAGCGCGTCCTCGGTCACGGGCCGCCCCTGGCACGCCTTGCGGACGCCGTTGATGACCTTCGTACGACTGAAGGGCTCGGTCACCCCGCTGCGCTTGACCACCATCAGTGAGCACGTCTCCACGGTCGTGAAACGACGGGAGCAGTCGGGGCACTGGCGGCGTCTGCGGATCGACGTGCCGTCGTCGGTGGTGCGACTGTCGACTACACGGCTGTCGGGGTGCCTGCAGAAGGGGCAGTGCATGGAACTCCCAACCCTCCTTCATGGCACGACTCGTACGCCTCACAGGGGCTGGTGAGCCCCTCGAAGCAGCCCCAAGCATAGGCGATCCCGGGAGTCCCGGAAGACCGGGGACCACTACTTCTGGGCTGCTGATGCAATCCAACCACTAGATGTGGGGTTGGGCCGCATTTTCCGCCCCTAGCGTGTCGTACCGGCCGGACGGTCGGCGGACCGCACGAAGGCCCGTGCGCGCAGCTCGCGGCGGGGGGCCGGTGCGGGGTTGACGGAGCACCGGATGGCAGTATGGGAGCCCTGCGGAGGGGCTCGCGACCACAGCGGTGAAGCGTACCGTAATGAACCGAATTGCCCTTCGGCCCGAACGTTAGCCATACACCCGGACACATGATCACGGCAGGTAATCCCTGATTTTTCACTCGAACGTGTGTTTGGCGCAACCTTTCGAAAGCAACTACCGTTGGCTAGCTAGGGAGAGAACATCTCGAGAGGGGCCGACCGAAGTGACCACCACCGCAGACAGCGCCACCATCACTGCCCAGAGCCGACTCGAGCCGGTGCATGCCATGAATGACGCAGTTTCGAACCAGGAGGGGCCCACGCCCGCTCGCTCCCTGCCGGGCCGACCTCCAGGCATCCGCGCCGATAGCTCCGGCCTCACCGACCGGCAGCGCCGGGTCATCGAGGTCATCAGGGACTCCGTGCAGCGGCGCGGGTACCCACCGTCGATGCGGGAGATCGGTCAGGCCGTGGGCCTGTCCAGCACCTCCTCGGTCGCTCATCAGCTGATGGCCCTGGAGCGCAAGGGCTTCCTGCGCCGCGACCCCCACCGCCCCCGGGCGTACGAGGTGCGTGGCTCGGACCAGCCGAGCAGCCAGCCCACGGACACCACCGGCAAGCCCGCGGCCTCGTATGTCCCACTGGTAGGCCGCATCGCCGCCGGTGGCCCGATCCTCGCCGAGGAGTCGGTGGAGGATGTCTTCCCCCTCCCCCGCCAGCTCGTCGGCGACGGCGAGCTCTTCGTCCTGAAGGTCGTCGGTGACTCGATGATCGAGGCCGCGATCTGCGACGGCGACTGGGTCACCGTGCGCCGTCAGCCGGTCGCGGAGAATGGCGACATCGTGGCCGCCATGCTGGACGGCGAGGCGACGGTCAAGCGCTTCAAGCGCGAGGACGGTCACGTATGGCTGCTCCCCCACAACTCCGCGTACCAGCCGATTCCCGGCGACGAGGCCACCATCCTCGGCAAGGTCGTGGCGGTGCTGCGGCGGGTCTGACCTCCGCCCATGACCGGACCCCGGAACCACCTGCGCCGGTTCCGGGGTCCTGCTGCGTCCGCCCACAGGGCAGCTGGGGCTCGTCGCGCGGCTACGCCTCGTCCGCCTTCGCCGCCGCGTCGATCGCTGCCAGCGAGCGGCGGACCTGATTGCGGTCCGTCGTGTACCAGAAGTCGGGCAGCGAGGCCCGCAGATAGCTGCCGTACCGCGCCGTCGCGAGGCGCGGGTCGAGGACGGCGACCACACCACGGTCCCCCGTCGCCCGCACCAGACGGCCGGCGCCCTGCGCCATCAGCAGGGCCGCATGGGTGGCCGCGACCGCCATGAAGCCATTGCCCCCGGCATCGTCGACCGCCTTCTGTCGGGCGCTCATGAGCGGATCGTCCGGGCGCGGGAACGGAATCTTGTCCATCACCACCAGCTGACAGCTCGGGCCCGGCACATCCACGCCCTGCCAGAGCGAGAGCGTCCCGAACAGGCAGGTCCGCGCGTCCGCGGCGAAGCCCTTGATCAGCTCGCCGAGCGTCTCCTCGCCCTGGAGCAGGATGGGCATGTCCAGGCGCCCGCGCAGCTCCTCCGCGGCGCTCTGGGCCGCCCGCATGGAGGAGAACAGGCCGAGCGTGCGCCCACCGGACGCCTCGATCAGCTCGGTCAGCTCATCGAGCATGTCGTCCCGGGTGCCCTCGCGGCCCGGACGGGCGAGATGCTTCGCCACATAGAGAATGCCCTGCTTGCCGTAGTCGAACGGCGAGCCGACGTCCAGGCCCTTCCATACGGGGGCGTCCTCGGCCTCGGTGCCCTCCGGGGCCAGGCCCAGCGAGGCACCCACGCCGTTGAAATCGCCGCCGAGCTTGAGCGTCGCCGACGTCAGGGTCACCGAGCGGTCGTTGAACAGCTTCTCCCGCAGCAGGCCCGAGACGGACATCGGCGCCACCCGCAGCGAGGCGCCGAAGCGGTCGTGCCGCTCGTACCAGACGACGTCCCACTCGGAGCCATTGGTGATCCGCTCCGCCACGTCGTGGATGGACTCCACGGAGGCGAGCGCCTGCTTGCGGACGGCGTCCTCGTCCTGGACCGACTTGTCCCTGGTGGAGCCGAGCGCCGTGATCACCGTGCGCGCGGCGTCCCGCAGGGCCATCAGGGCATAGCCCAGGTCCTCGGGGATCTCCTCCAGGCGGCCGGGCAGGGCCAGCTCCATCAACCGCTCGAAGCCCTCGGACGCGGTCTGGAGCTGGTCGGCCGCCTTTTCGTTGACGAGCTTGGCCGCGCGCCGCACCGCCCGGTTGACCTGCCCCGGCGTGAGCTCGCCCGTGGCCACACCGGTGACCCGGGAGACCAGCTCATGGGCCTCGTCCACGATCAGCACCTCGTGCTGCGGCAGGACGGGGGCGCCTTCGATCGCGTCGATCGCGAGCAGCGCGTGGTTGGTGACGACGACGTCGGCGAGCTTGGCTCGCTCACGCGCCGCCTCCGCGAAGCACTCCGCACCGTAGGCGCACTTCGAGGCACCGAGGCACTCCCGGGAGGAGACCGAGACCTGGGCCCAGGCGCGGTCGGAGACACCGGGGGTGAGGTCGTCGCGGTCGCCCGTCTCGGTCTCGTCGGCCCAGTCCCGCATCCTGAGCAGGTCCTGGCCCAGTCTGCTGGTGGGGGCGGCCGCCTCGAACTGGTCGAAGAGGCCCTCCTCCTCGTCCTGCGGCATGCCCTCGTGGAGCCGGTGCAGACACAGGTAGTTCGACCGGCCCTTGAGCATCGCGAACTGCGGGCGGCGGCGCAGCAGCGGATGCAGCGCGTCCACCGTGCGCGGCAGGTCGCGCTCCACGAGCTGGCGCTGGAGGGCAAGCGTGGCCGTGGCGACGACCACACGCTCCCCGTGCGCCAGGGCGGGCACCAGATAGCCGAGCGACTTGCCCGTGCCGGTGCCGGCCTGGACCAGCAGATGGGAGCCGTCGTCGATCGCCGCGGCGACGGTCTCGGTCATGGACACCTGGCCAGGCCGCTCCGTGCCGCCGACAGCGGTGACGGCGGCGTGCAGGAGCTCGGGGAGGGAGGGCTTCGTCATAGCGCGACCACCCTACGGTGCCCCACTGACAATCCCGCGATCACGGCTGGTGCAGAGGGTTCGGCACCGTTCCGTGCACGGCGGCGTGCGGGCGCTGCGAGCGGTCGCGGTAGCCGTCGAGATGGAGGCGGTTCCGGTTGAGGCACAGCCGCTCGATACGCGGTGTGAGCAGGTCGAACATCTCGTACCGCTCCTTCAGCTCCGGGGTGCGCGCCTGGTGCCGCAGGATCTCGGCGCGCACGCTGTGCCAGAAGTCGGCCTCGGGAACTCCCAGTTGCTCCTCGCACAGCGGCGCGAGATAGCGGAAGACGCCCACGAAGAGACCGGAATGGATGAACTGGGTGAGGAACCCGGGCGGCTCGGTCAGCAGCACCGCGCGCACGTCCTCCGGCATCGAGTCGTGCTCGGGCAGGGGCACGGCGCTTACGTTGACGTCGTCCACGAAGTCCTTGACGGCGAGCCGGACGGGCACGTCCTTGTCGTCGTAGACGACGATGGCGTTCTCTCCGTGGGGCGAGAAGACGGTGCCGTAGCGGTAGAGGAAGTGCAGCAGCGGGGGCAGCAGGGCGGCGAAGAGCCGGCGCAGCCAGGCGGCCGGGGCCAGCCCCGAGCGCGCCACGAGCTCCGCCACGAAGGCCCTGCCCTCGGGGTCGGTGTGCAGCAGGGAGGCGAGCGTACGCGCGCGTTCGTCCGGGGCGAGGTAGCGCGTGACCGGCTCCCGCCAGATGGCGCCGAGCAGCTCCCGGTACTGGTAGGGCACCTCGGGCAGCCCGTCGTAGACCGGGTGCTCCACCGCGACCGACGCCACCTCACCGAGCAGGATGACCCCGCACTCGTCCCGCAGGAAGGGATCGGCGTCCCGCAGGGCGTGCATCCAGGCGGTGACGGCGGGCGCCGCGACCGTGCGCTCGGTGGGCAGGCCGCGCCAGACCAGGGTGTTCAGGACCGACAGCGGCAGCTTCACGGTGTGTCGGTCGGGGTGGGAGGTGTTGAGGAAGGTGCGGATGGACTGCTGGGGAAGGCGCAGGTCGCCGTCGGTGCCCAGCGGGACGATGGCGTCCGCGGCGACGGAGGGGGCGAAGAGCGGCAGCACTGTCTCGTCCCACTGCCAGGGGTGCACGGGCAGGTAGAGGTACTCGCGGGGATCGAGTCCACGCGCGCGCAGTACGGCCGCGAAGGACTCCTGGGTCGCTTCGGCGAGCTCACGGGCGTAGAGCCGCTGCGCGGTGTCCAGGCCGGTGACGCCCCGGTACACGGCGAGATCGGTGCGGACCGCTATCCAGGGGAGTGTGGTCGGCCGACGGGCCTCGGGCGCCCAGCGATCGGTGTCGGTCGCCGAGAATCCGATGCGCCCCTTGTTGAGGACCAGCCACGGGTGGCCGGTCTGGTGCCCTTCCAGTTCCGCGTATTCGAGGTCGGCGAGACGTGCCGCGGAGAGCGCGGTGCGCTCTATCCGGGTGTCGGCGCAGAGTGTGACGCTGAGCTCGCGGACGAGGTGGCCGAGTGTGGCGCCGTCGAGCCCCAGGGTCCGGCGGGCCAGGACGAGGAAGCGCAGGGGATCGCCGAACGGCATGGCTTCGCCGCCGCCCTCGGCCAGGGCCATGCTGGTCGCGTCCACGTACCAGCTGCCGTAGGAGCCCCGGCGGGCGAGGAAGGTGAGGCAGCCGCCACTGTCGCCGTCCGTCTCGGCGGGGTCGATCCGGAGACGGTAGGCGACGGCGCCGCGGCCCGCCGCCGCGGCCGGTTCGTCGTCCTCGACCGGCATGGGCCGGATGATCTCCTCGTACGCGAACTCGCCGATCATCTTGGCCAGCAGGCGGCGCCCCACCCCCTGCCATCTGTCCTCGGTCAGCTCGGGCGGGTCGTACAGCGCCGCGGCGGTACGGGAACTCTGGCTGTCGGACGGATTCGGCACGGGGACTCCTCGGGGAGGGAACCGGATCGGGGCGAGCGGAGTTGTACTAAGTGTGATCGGGTCGTAGCACTGCGCGCAGGGCCCGGTCGTGAATCATCAGGGCCGCCCGCTTGTCGGGGAGATCCACTTCGGCGGAGAAGCGGAAGCCGGCGCTCAGGAAAGCGGAGATGGAGGGGGTGTTGCGCAGGTCGGGTTCCGCGATGACGCGCGCACAGGCGGGACGGTGTGCGAGCACCAGGTCCGCGACGGCTGCGAGCAGCGAAGTGCCCAGGCCACGGCCTCGATGGGCGACACCACCGATGAGGAGGTGGACTCCGGTGTCGTGCGGGCGCGCGGGGTAGTGCCGTGCCAGCGGGTCGAGGTCGGCCCGGTAGATCTCCCAGTAGCTCATCGGCGTGCCGTCGAGGACTCCGAGGCAGGGGACGCTGCGCCCGTCTCCGTCGAGCTGGGGGCGCAGATGGGCCTCCGTCACGGCCTCGGGCCCCGCGAGTTCCCAGAAGGCCGCCACCGCCGGGTCGTTCATCCACCGGCTGATCAGCGGCAGATCACGCTCCAGGCTTACGGGTACGAGCTGGAAGACTCCGGCGCCGGTGGTGGTGGGGCCCCAGTCGGCGACGCGGTCGAGCAGGTCGTCCGCCGCGTGGACGCCGGGGAGGCCGGGGAGGCCGCCCGCCGTGCGCCTCCCTCGGCCGGAGTCGGCCGCCAGGGAGGTGAGCTCTTCGGACAGCCGCAGATCGAGGGTGTCCGCGCCATCGGCGGCGGCCGCGGATCCGACTCCCACGTCGGCGCTCGCATCGTGAGGAGGCACGGCATCGCTCCTGTCGGGAGGGGTCAGCAGAGGTGGGGCACGTTCCTCAGGAAGGGAGGGGGT
>NZ_JASKYR010001469.1:0-781 GCF_041028215.1 Streptomyces flavofungini | reverse complement strand
CGTTAAGCCCCCGGCCGCCACCGGCGTCTTCGCCGCCCGCACCGGCACGGAGGCATCGGCGCCGCCCGGCGGCGAGGGCCCCGCGCGCGCCCGTGAGGTCCGCGGCGCCTGGGAGGGCCTCGTCGAACTGCGCCGTATGACCAATGCCGGAGGGCCTGCGGGCCTGCGCGGCGGCGCTTGAGCGGGCGGGCTGGCAGGTCGGCGAGCACGCGGGGGCGCGGGCCCTGCCCCGCTATCTTCTGGCCTCGCCGAGACGGACGTGAGCGCTCGTCAAGCGGGCCGAGACGACCACACCACCTATCCGGAGGGAACACCGTGACAGAGGCAGCGGCAGAGACAGCGGGGGCGGCAGCGGCGAAGGCGGAGCCGTTCTCCGTGCGCGTGGACGTCCGGGGGTACGAGACGGACACGCAGGGACACCTCAACCAGGCCGTGTACTTGCAGTACGCGGAGCACGCCCGCTGGTCCCTGCTGCGCGCGGCGGGCATCGCCCAGGCCGACCTGCTGGACAAGGGCGTGGGGCCGGTGGCCCTGGAGAACACCGTCCGCTACCACAGGGAGCTGCGCGCGGGCGATGAGACGACGGTGAGCTGCACCTTCGTGTGGGGCGACGGCAAGACGTTCCGCATCGAGCAGACGGTCACGAAGACGGACGGCACGGTGGCCGCGACGTTCAGCTCTGTCGGCGGGCTGATGGACCTGAAGGAGCGGCGGCTGGTGGCGGATCCGCGCGAGTACTTCCAGGCGCTGGCGAGCGATCCGTCGCTGCTGGGCTTGTAGG
>NZ_JASKYR010001468.1:0-797 GCF_041028215.1 Streptomyces flavofungini | reverse complement strand
GCGTTCGTGTCGACCAAGTGCGGCCTGCTCGTGGGCGAGCAGCACATCGTCGCCAACGGCCGTCCCGGCTATGTGAAGCGGGCCTGTGACGCGTCGCTGCGGCGGCTCCAGACCGAGACGATCGACCTCTACCAGCTGCACCGCGTCGACCCCGAGGTCCCCGTGGAGGAGACCTGGGGCGCGATGGCGGAGCTGGTCGCCGCGGGGAAGGTGCGGGCGCTGGGGCTGTGCGCCGTGGGGGCGCGCGCGGGGCGGCGTACGGCGCACGGCCGCGCCAGGGCCGGGCTGCACGACGCGACGATCGGTCTGCTGGAGCGGGTGCAGCAGGTCTTCCCGGTGAGCGCGGTGGAGGCCGAGCTGTCCGTGTGGTCGCCGGAGGCGCTGGACGCGCTGCTGCCGTGGTGCGCGGCGCGCGGCGTCGGCTTCCTCGCGGCGATGCCGCTGGGGAATGGTTTCCTCACCGGCACACTCACGCCCGGACAGGGCTTCGAGCCCGACGATCTGCGGGCCCGCCACCCCCGCTTCACCGCCGAGATGATGGCCGCGAACCAGCGCCTGGTGGTGGGCCTGCGCCGGGTGGCGGAGCGGCACGGCGCGACCCCGGCGCAGGCCGCGCTCGCGTGGGCGCTCGGACAGGGCCCGCACGTGGTGCCGATACCCGGCGCCAAGCAGGAGCGGTGGGCGGTGGAGAACGCGCGGGCGGCGGCGGTGCGGCTGACGGAGGCGGACCTGGCGGAGATCGCCGCGCTGCCGCCCGCCCTGGGGTCGTGGGACTGAGGTCCCCGCGCCCCTCGGTC
>NZ_JASKYR010001467.1:0-854 GCF_041028215.1 Streptomyces flavofungini | reverse complement strand
CTCCATCTCCCAGGCGGCGCCGGGCAGGCCGCCCGATTCCGTGCCGACGAGGTAGCCGATGCCGAGGCGCCCCGCGTCGGAGGCCAGCTCGGCGAGCTTGACGGCGTCGTCACCGCTCGGCTCGGCGGCGAGCAGCACCAGGTGCGGGGCCCAGCGGGTGTGCTGGGCGGGTCCGGTGCGGCCGGTGAGCACGGAGTCGTGCCCGGCGGCGCCGAGCGCGCCGCGCCGCTGCCGGGTCTCGGCCTCCATGGTCTCCAGGAGGGCGTCCACGTCCTCCAGGTGCCGCAGCCGGCTGGGCGCGAGCGGCGTGAGGTCCTGGCCGAAGCCGACGAGGGTGATGGTCATCCGGTCCGACCAGCCGTTGGTGGCGAGTTCGGCGGCGACCGAGGCGAAGACGGCGGCGCGGTCGGCGGCGGCGCCGCTCAGCGAGACGATGCCCGGCACGGACTCCAGGTTGAGCAGGAGCCGGGAGTCGTCGAGGGTGCCGAGGCTGACCAGGCCCGGGTAGGGCGCCGCGGTGTCCACGTCCTCGTACCGCTCGGCGTCGGTGCGGGCGAGGACCCAGAACGTCTCGTCCTGCCCGGGCTGCCAGGGCGCGGGCGGGCGTCCGGCGGGCGTGGCGAGCTGGAGGTGCAGATCGCCGTTGCTCAGCCAGGCCGCGTACACGGTCGGCAGGGCGCGGTTCTCCTCGGCGAGCGCGGCGGCGAGGCCGCGCAGGGAGAGGTCGAGCAGGCGTACGCCGTCGGGGTCGGCGCCCACGAGGAGCGCGTCCTGCACATCGGCGGCGTCCCCGGTCGGCGTCGGGAGCTGCACGCTCCGGCCGGTGACCGCGCCCATGGCGGACTGCCACAGGG
>NZ_JASKYR010001466.1:0-527 GCF_041028215.1 Streptomyces flavofungini | reverse complement strand
GAAGAGGATCTGGAGGGGCACGGGCGGGCGGCCCTGGCCGTCGTAGGGCGGGTCGGTGGAGACGATCAGGTCGGTGAAGCCGTCCTCGTCCAGGTCGCAGGAGGCCTCGGACTCGAAGGCGGCGGGCAGCTCGCCCTTGGTGCGCGCCCCGTTGGCGTGCGCGCTGAGCAACTGCCGGGCGCCCGGGACGAGCCCGTTCGCGCCGCCGTAGACGATGCCGATGCCCGCGTCGTCGCCGTGGTCGCGGTGGACGAGGTCGTCGAGTACGAGGTCACGGGCGCCGTCACCGTTGAAGTCGTCGTCGGTTTTGCTGCCCTTGCCGTGCGGGACGGGCCGCTGCGGCGCCCCCTTGCCCGCCATGCCGACCGGCTTGTGCGCGGCGTCACCGGACCCGGCGCCGTCGTCGTGGCCGCCGCAGCCCGCGAGGAGCAGCGCACAGCTGAGGACGGCGGCCATCCCGGCGGCCACCCCGGAGGCCCCGCCGCGCCGCACGCGCCCGCGCGGACCGTGTCGAGCTGGGTGACGAG
>NZ_JASKYR010001465.1:0-605 GCF_041028215.1 Streptomyces flavofungini | reverse complement strand
CGTCACGTAGTCGCCGGGGGCGCCGTAGCGCTCGGCGGTCTCGTGGCAGGTGGCCCCCCCCCCCCCCCCCCCCCCCCCCCCCCCCCCCCCCCCCCCCCCCCCCCCCCCCCCCCCCCCCCCCCCCCCCCCCCCCCCCCCCCCCCCCCCCCCCCCCCCCCGGCGGCGGCCGGGACTCCGCGTGCGCTCAGATGACGCCCTGGGCCAGCATCGCGTCCGCGACCCGCTCGAAGCCCGCGATGTTCGCGCCCGTCACGTAGTCGCCGGGGGCGCCGTAGCGCTCGGCGGTCTCGTGGCAGGTGGTGTGGATGTCGTTCATGATCTGCGTCAGTTCTTCCTCGACCCGCGCCGCCGTCCACGACGTACGGGCGTGGTTCTGGGCCATCTCCAGGGCGCTCACCGCCACGCCGCCCGCGTTGGCCGCCTTGCCGGGCCCGAACGCGACGCCCGCCTCCTTGAACAGGCGCACCGCCTCGGGGGTCGTCGGCATGTTGGCGCCCTCGGAGACCGCCTTGACGCCGTTGCGGATCAGCGCGGCGGCGTCGTCGCCGCGCAGTTCGTTCTGGGTGGCCGAGGGCAGCGCGATGTCGGCCGGGACCTCCCAGACC
>NZ_JASKYR010001464.1:0-653 GCF_041028215.1 Streptomyces flavofungini | reverse complement strand
CCCCTGGCTCGCCACGGCGTACGTACCCGGCGTCTCGGTCACCGAGGCCGTCGCCGCGGGCGGGCCGCTGCCGGAGGCCTCGCTGCGGGCGCTGATGGCGGGGACGGCGGCGGCCCTCGCGGCGATCCACGCGGCGGGTCTCACCCACCGCGACCTGAAGCCGTCGAACATCCTCCTCGCCGAGGACGGGCCGCGCGTCATCGACTTCGGCATCGCGCGCTCGGTCGTCCACTCCCAGATCACCCGGACGGGCCAGGTGCCCGGCACGCCCGGCTACATGGCCCCCGAGCAGCTCCGCGGCTCGGACATCGGCCCCCACACGGACGTGTACGCGCTCGGCGCCACGCTCGTCTTCGCGGCCACCGGGGAGGGGCCCTTCGGGCACGGGGACGTCTTCGCGATGATCTACCGCACGATGGAGCAGGAGCCGGATCTGGACGGGGTTCCCGGACCGCTGCGCGCGACGGCGGCGCGCTGCCTGGCCAAGGACCCGGGCGAACGCCCGTCGGTGGCCTCCCTCCTGGCGGAGTTCTCGGTCCCGGCGACCCTGCCCGAGGGGCGCGCGGCAGCCTGGCTCCCGGCCGACATCACGACGCTGGTGCGGGGGCGGGCGGGGGCGGCCGAAAACCCGCCCACGCCGACGCGGCTTGCAC
>NZ_JASKYR010001463.1:0-942 GCF_041028215.1 Streptomyces flavofungini | reverse complement strand
CCAGGAATCGTACCGAGCCCGGGGCCCCCGCCGCGAAACGGATCTCCCCGACCGCCCGGAAGCGGCCCCTCSGCCCGGTGCGGCCCACGTCGCCCGGCCCAGGGCGACCGCCCGCGCCGCGCCCGTCCTCAGTTGGTGCCGCGCCCGTCCGCAGTCGGTGCCGCCCGTCCTCAGTCGGTGCCGCACGCCTCCTCGAAGAAGTCGATGTTCTCCTGGAGCGACTTCATGAGCCGGTCCCGCTCGGCATCGTCCACCTGTACGGGCGCCACGCCGTTCGCCCCGGTCAGTCTGCGGAACCCGCCCCGGCTCTCCAGGCGGCCCCGCACCTGGATCGGCAGTCCGAGGAGATGGGCCTGGACCGCCACAAGGTAGGACTCCTCGTCCAGGACCATCCGCACCTGCGGGACCTCCGCCCCCGCGAGCACCCTGACCCGGACGAGGAGCGCCGCATCCGCACCACCGCCCCGGTGATCCGCACCGGCACCGAGGGCTCGTCCCGCCGGTAGCGGGCGCTGGCCGCGCGCAGCGCCGCCAGATCGCCGGGCGAGAACTCCACGGGTCCGGCGTGCGCCGCGCACCCTTCGGGCACCCCCGCGCCCGGCGCCCACTCCACCGCGACGCGCGCCCCCTCGGTGCCGTGCACCAGGGCCACGAGCGCCTCGGTCAGCTCATGGCTCGCACCCGCCTCGACCGCCCCGTCGAAGGCGTCCATGCCGCCGGTGGCGCGCTGGTAGTCGACGGCCTCGCGGACCGCGTACAGCGCCTGGTGGAGCCGGACGGCGAGCGGCCGCCGGGCGGTGGGCGCGGCACTGCGGGAGAGCGCGAGGAGGACCTCGCCGATGAGGTCCTCGCAGTCGGGGAAGGCCCGGCTCTCGGGGACGAGGAGGCTGGTGCCGCCGCCTCCGGGGCCCGGCGGGGTCCACCGCGTGTAGCGGCCGGGGG
>NZ_JASKYR010001462.1:0-1082 GCF_041028215.1 Streptomyces flavofungini | reverse complement strand
GGGCCGCCGCTTCCGGTTCTGCCGAGGGGGCGGTAGCGGCGGCGTTGGCCTCGGACTCCGAGGTCTGGGCGGCTACGGCCTGCGCGGCGTCCGACGCGGGCTCTGATGCGGGCCGGGGCTCCGAGGCGGGTGCGGGCACCGCTTGCGGCTCGGTTTCCGCCGCCGGGGTGGGCTCCGCCGCCGGTGCGGGCTCCGCTTCGGGAGCGGGCTTCGACGCCGTAGTGGTTTCCGACGCGGCGTCCGACGCGAGCTGCGACTTGAGCTGAGCCTCAACCGCTGACGCGGACTTCGATCCGGGCTCGCCCTCCGTCCCCGGTGCTGCTCCCGCCTGCGACGAGGTCTCCGTGGCCGGAGCCGTCTTCCCTGCCGGGGCGGTCTCCGTGGCCGGAGTTGTCTCCGCTGCCGAGGCCAACTCCGTGGCCGGAGTCGTCCCCACCGCCGGGGCCGTCTCCAACGCCGGGGCGGTCTCCGTGGCCGGAGCCGTCTCCGTCGTCGAAGTTGTCTCCGCAGCCGGGCCCGACTCCGTCGCCGGGCCCGACTCCGTCGCCGGGGCCGTCTCCGTCGCCCGGGACTCCGCAGCCGGGGCTGTCTCCGCTGCCGGGGTGGTCTCCGTGGCCGGGGCCGTCTCCGCTGCCTGGCCCGTCTCTACGGCCGGGGCAGTCTCCGTCGCTGGAGCCGTCTTCCCAGCCGGGGCTGACTCCGTGGCCGGGGCTGACTCCGCCGCTGGGGCCGTCTTCGCTGCCGGGGCAGTCTCCGTCGCTGGAGCCGTCTTCGCTGCCGGGGCTGACTCCGTGGCCGGGGCTGACTCCGCCGCTGGGGCCGTCTTCGCTGCCGGGGCAGTCTCCGTCGCTGGAGCCGTCTTCGCTGCCGGGGCTGACTCCGTGGCCGGGGCCGTCTCCGCTKCCTGGGCCGTCTTCCCRGCCGGGGYSGTCYCCGTCTCCGCTACCGGGGACTCCGCAGCCGGAGCTGTCTCCTCCGCCGGGGACGCACCCGTCACCGGAGCCGTCTCCCCCGCCAGGGCCATCTCCTCCGCCGGGGCCGCGTCCGCGCCCGGGAAAGGCGTCCCCGCCAGGGAACCCTTC
>NZ_JASKYR010001461.1:0-543 GCF_041028215.1 Streptomyces flavofungini | reverse complement strand
CCTGCGCAGCGTCCTCGCGGCACTCGGTTCCCCCACCGCCGTGCGCGAAGCCCGCACACCGACCCTGCGTGCCGCGCAGGGTCCCCTCAGTCCGGAACTGCCCTTGCCGGTGCACGTCCTGGACCGCATCACGCCCGAAGGCACCTCGCCGACGCGCCTGGCCGGCTGGCGCTTCCTGATCCGCGGCGGTGAGCGCGCCCTCGCCGCCGCCGACACCATGCTCACCCCGGACGGCTGGGCCTTCTCGCACTTCTTCGAGGGCCCCTACATCGCCTCCACCGAACGGGCGCTGCGGCACGCCGAGGCCATGCCGATGCCCTGCCAGCCCCGGCTGCTGTCCGTGCCGGAGCTGTACATGCTGACGCTCTGGCTGCACCGCGACTGCACGGACGACGGCGCCGAGGGCCCACTCGCCGCCACCGACCTGCTGGTGCCCCTCGCGCCCGCACCGCCCGGCATCGCGGCGCACCGCCCGCACCGCGCCGCCGAGTTGCTCCAGGTCCTCACTCTGCGGCTGACCCCGGCACCCCTGCTGGGATCGCC
>NZ_JASKYR010001460.1:0-559 GCF_041028215.1 Streptomyces flavofungini | reverse complement strand
CCGAAGGCGACGAACTGGAAGAAGAGAGGGGGGGCGGCGGCTTCCTTCAGGGCCTGGGTGGCGGGGCCCCTGGTGTCGGGGGCGCCGTCCGTCTGGAAGATCACGAGGGCCGGGGTGCCGGTGTCCTTGTGCGGGGACTTCTCGTAGTGGGCCACGACTTCTTCGATGGCGCGGTGGTAGCTCGTGCGGCCCATGCGGCCCGCCGCGGCGTGCAGCTCGTCGACGCGGCCCTCGTGCTCGGCGAGGGTGAGGATGCCGGTGCCGTCGATGTCCGTCGAGAAGAAGACGAGGTGGACGGTGGCTTCGGGGTCCGTGTGGGCGGCCAGCGCGAGGGTCTGCTCACCGAGACTCTGCGCGGAGCCGTCCTTGTAGTACGGGCGCATGCTGCCGCTGCGGTCCAGGACCAGATAGACCTGGGCCCGCACTCCACTGAGCCCCCGCTTCTTCAACACGGCCCCGGCGGCCTTGTACGCGGCCCCGAGCGCGGGCGCTTTTGCGCGGAGCTTGGCGGGAGTGAGGGGGCTGGCCGCCTGCGTATGCGTATGCGTCTGCGCCTGGG
>NZ_JASKYR010000146.1:0-13838 GCF_041028215.1 Streptomyces flavofungini | reverse complement strand
GTTGGAGACGCCGGCGAGGGAGACCCGTACCTGGTAGCTGCCGCCCTCGCGGGCCCGGCGCAGGACCGCGCTCATGACGCCCGCGGAGGCGAGGTAGGCGGCCAGGTAGTCGTTGAGCATCCGCCCCGGCGGCAACTGGGGCCGCCCGTCCTGCCCCTCGCTCCAGTTGACGCCGGTCAGGGCCTGGGCGTGCTGGTCGAAGCCGCCGCGCTCCTGCCAGGGGCCGCTGTGTCCGTAACAGCGCACCGAGACATGGATGATGCCGGGGTTGATCTCGGCGATCTCCTCGGGGCTGAGACCGAGCCGGGCCATCTTCGAGGGCCGGTGGTTGTGCACGAACACGTCGGAGGAGCGCAGGAGTTCATCGAAGGTGCGGCGGCCCTCACCGGAACCGTCGGCCTCCGGCTTCAGCGCGAGCCGGGCCGAGCGCAGGCCCACACCGGTCTCGTTCCAGCACAGATCGTGGTCGAAGGCGTTCGGCTCGCACACATGCAGGACGTCGGCGCCCTGTTCGGCGAGGACCCGGCCGGCCGCGGTGCCCGCGAAGACATGGGTGAACTGCAGGGAGCGCAGCCCGGACAGCGGCTGGGCCCCGGCAGGCAGCGGGCGCGGCGGGGCGTCGCCCACGCGCTCGACGGAGACCAGGGGTTCGGCGAGCACGGCCTTGCCCTGGGGGTGGGCCAGGAACTCCTCCCGGCTGCGGACGATCGCCAGCGGAACACCCCGCGCGGCCGCCTCCTCCTCAAGATCCCAGGAGACACGGCCCGCGATGGCCGCGCCGATGCGCTCGCGGGTGTGCGCGGTGCCGAGCAGGTCGAGGAAGGTGTCGCGGGTGCTGGGATAGCAGGCGATCGGGATGGCCCAGCGGTCGTCGGCGGTGCGGTACAGGTCCCACAGGGCGGGGGCGGGCCCGCCGTCGAGCCCGAGGACGCTGCCCATGTTCGAGCCGTAGCCGTTCAGGGTGTTGCCGCCGCCGAGATAGGGCGTGAGCTGGTGCAGCGCCTGGCCCAGATCGAGGCCGAGGCGCTGCGGGCGGCCCGTCGCGGTGTGCCAGATCTGTGCCGCGCCGACGGCGGCGGAGAGCAGGGCTATGCCCATGGCCGAGCCGAGGCGGATGGTGGACGGCACCAGCGGGTCCTGGCCGCTCACCACGAGTTCGCTGACGGCCTCCTCCCGGGAGAGACCCAGCGTCTTGAGTGTCCTGTCTAATTCATCGATCACGTCGAATTCGTTTGCATTCATGTCAGGGAACATAGCACCGATTCGACGTCGGTAAACCGGCCGCAGCATATTTCCGTGGCGTGTGCAGGAAAGTGCCGGACGCCGTGTGGGGCCGCCATCAGTGGGCTATCAGTTCACTATCAGGCAGGGCTGTTTCGATTGCCGGGAAGCAGTCGATTCGTAGAGAGGCGGTGACGTGGGTGTCGCAAGATTTTCTCACGGAAGGGCAGTTGGGGCTCCTGCCGGAGTTCGAGCGTCGGGAGCTCGTCGAGGAAGCGGTGGTCGGTGAGTTCAGGAGCGCCCTTTTCATGACCGACGACGAGGAGTTCCCGCTGGACGTGGGCTTCCTCGACCTGGGGCTCACGTCTCTGCGGCTGAGCGAGGTGAAGATCGTCCTGGAGCGGAAGCTGGGGCGCGAGATTTCCACGGCCGCGCTATTCGGTCACCCCACCGCCGGTCAGTTGATAGACCATCTCTGTGCGTGAGCTGTTCTCTGACCGGAGGGAATAAATGTCGGAGCAATCGAGTCCTACGGCGGCTGAGTTTGCCGCCGTGATAGCCCAACTGCGGAGCAAGGAGGAAGAGCTCGCGGCCCTGGAGCGCGAGAAATACGAACCCATAGCGATCGTGGGAATGGGCCTGCGCATTCCCGGCGGCAACAATGATGTGGACACGTTCGCGGAATTCCTGCGGGAGGGGCGGTCCGGCATCGGGCCGCTGCCGCCGGGGGAGCGCCGCCAGATGGCCCCGGAGACCGGCCGGGCCGAGGGCGCGGACGACAGTGCGGCCGAGGGCCCGGCCGAGGGCGCGGACGATAACTGGCCGCGTGGCGGCTTCGTCTCCGACGTCGACCGCTTCGACGCCGCCTTCTTCTCGGTGTCACCCAAAGAGGCGCCCTACATCGACCCCCAGCAGCGGCTCGCCCTGCACACGGCCTGGGAGGCCCTCGAACACGCGGGCATCGACCCCACCTCCCTGCGCCACGGTGACACCGGCGTGTTCATGGGCGTCACCACCCTCGACTACATCTTCGAGTCCACCGACCTCGCCCCCGCCGACCTCGACGGCTACCTCGCACCCGGCCTCACCCACAGCGCGGTCTCGGGCCGCATGTCGTTCTTCCTCGGCCTGCGCGGACCGTGCATGACCGTCGACACCACCTGCTCCTCCTCACTGACCGCCACCCACCTCGCGGTGCAGGCCCTGCGCGGCGGCGAGTGCGGCGTCGCGCTGAGCGGCGGCGTCAACGTCATCCACAACGCGCAGAACCACACCATCCTCTCCCTCGGCGGAGTGCTCTCGCCCGACGCGCAGTGCAAGACCTTCGACGAGCGCGCCAACGGCTACGCGCGCGCCGAGGGCTGCGGCGTCCTCGTGCTCAAGCGGCTCTCCGACGCGCGCCGCGACGGCGACACCGTGCACGCCGTGATCCGCGGCTCCGCGGTCGGCCAGGACGGCGAGAGCGCGGGCCTGGTGGCGCCCAACGGCGCCGCCCAGGAACAGGTCATGCGCTCCGCCCTCGCCCGGAGCGGCCTTGAGCCCGCCGACATCCAGTACGTCGAGGCACACGGCACGGGCACCGCGCTCGGCGACCCCACCGAGATGGACGCCATCAGCGACGTCTTCGCCGAGTCCCACACCCACGACCGCCCCATGGTGGTCGGCTCGCTGAAGACGAACATCGGGCACATGGAGGGCGCGGCCGGTGCGGGCTCCCTCATCAAGGCGGTGCTCCAGCTGCGGGAGAAGACGATCTTCCCGCACCTGAACCTGGTCAACCCCTCCAAGCGCATCGCCTGGGACGAGGCCCCCGTCACCGTCCCGACCGAGGTCCGCCCCTGGCCCGCGGCCGACACCGGACGCGCCATGGTCAACGGATTCGGGGTGACCGGCACCATCGCCTCCGTCATCCTGGAGGAGGCCCCCGCCGAACTCCCGGCGGAGACGGACGCGGCAGGGACACGCCCCAGCGCCGTCCTCACCCTCTCCGCCAAGAGCCGCACCTCACTGCGGCGCCTCGCCGAGCGCCACCTCGACCACCTGGCACGGCACCCCGGCACCCCCCTCGCCGACCTGTGCCGCACCTCCAACACCGGCCGCGCCCACTTCCGTCACCGCATCGCCGAAGTCGTGGGCGACCGGGACGCCGCCGTACGGGCACTGGGCAGGCGCGTCACGGCCCTCGCGGAAGGCGCCGCCCGCGGCGGCTCGACGGGCGCCCCCAAGGTGGCGTTCCTCTTCTCCGGCACGGGCACCCAGTACCCCGGCATGGGCGCCGCGCTCTACCGGCAGTACCCGGTCTTCCGCGCCGCGCTCGACGAGTGCGACGCCATCCTCACCCCGCTGCTCGGACTCCCGCTGGGCGAGCTGGTGCGCGGCGAGTGCGAGGCACCCGAGCGCATCCACGAACCACGTTATCTCCAACCGGCGTTGTTCAGCCTCGAATACGCGATGGCCCGGCTCTGGCTGTCCTGGGGCGTGCGCCCCTCGGTCCTGATGGGCCACAGCCTGGGCGAGTTCGCCGCCGCCGCGGTGGCCGGACTCTTCTCGCTCCAGGACGGCGCCCGTCTTGTGGCCGCCCGGGGCCGCCTGAGCGAGGCGGTGCGCAGCAAGGGCGGCATGGCCGCCGTCGGCGCCCCGGCCCACGAGGTCGCTCCGCTCCTCGATGACTACCCGGACCTGTCCGTCGGCGCGGTCAACGGCCCCGGCCAGTCCCTGCTCACCGGCGGCAACGCGTCGCTGGCGGACGCGGGCCGCCGCCTCGCCGAACGCGGCGTGAAGGTCACTCCGCTGCGCGGCGCCGTGCCCTACCACTCACCGCTGATGGCCGAGATCGTCGACGAGTTCCGCGCGGTGCTCGCCACGGTCGACTTCCGGGCGCCCACCATGGCCGTGGTCTCCAACGTGACCGGGCGGGTGGCGCGCGGGCGGCAGATGGCCGACCCCGAGTACTGGATCAGGCACCTCCTCGAACCGGTGCAGTTCGAGGCCGGGGTCCAGGCCGTGAACAAGCGCGGACGGCACGTCTTCGTCGAGCTCGGCCCCTCGGCCGCGCTCACCGCACTGGCCAGGACCTCCGCCGGTGAGGCGGACCACGTGTGGCTGAGCAGCACCTTCCGTGACGACCACGACGGCGACATGATCCGCAGGTCGCTGGCGAAGGCGTACGAGGCCGGTGTGCCGGTCTCCTGGGCGGGCTACCACGAGGGCGCGCCCCTGAACCGGGTCCCGCTGCCGACCTACCCCTTCGACGGCAAGCGGTACTGGCTGCCCACCAAGCAGCGCCGCGCCGCCGAGGCCGCCTGGCAGGCCGAACGCGACCCCGAGGGCGGACAGAGCGCGAGCGGCCTCTACTACGAGCAGCACTGGGTCACCCAGGACCTGCCCGCCACCCGGCGGGAGGGACGCCGCGTCCTGGTGACCGGAGACACCGCCAGGCTGCCGCGCGAACTCGCCGAGAAGGCCGCCGCCGAAGGTGTCACGCTCACCGTCGCCGCCGACCGGCGGGCACTGGCCGAGGCACTGAAGGGCGAGCGGCCCACCGACGTGTGCTGGCTGTGGCGCACCGGCGGCGACGCCACCGCGCCGGACGCGCACGACGCCGCGGCCCGGCTGCGCGCCGAGTGCGAGACCAACTACCGCGACCTGCTCGCCGTACTGGACACCCTGGCCCGCGAGGGCTTCGGCCGCGGCCAGCGGCTGTGGCTGGTCAGCGAGGGCGCCCAGCACCTGCCGGGCGACAAGGGCACCACCCCGGCGGCCGCCGCCACCCTGTGGGGCTTCGGCCGCGCCCTGGGCACGGAGTTCCCCGGCTACCGGGTGACCCTGGTGGACCTGGAGCCCGGCACCGACGACGGCACCGGTCTGGTGGGGGAGTGGCTCGCGGCCGGGGAGAGCGAACTGGAGATCGCCCACCGCGACGGCGGGCGCACGGTGCGCAGGCTGCGCACGGCCGACCCCGTGCCCGCGGCCTCGCGTCCCCTCACCATCCGGCCCGACCGCACCTATGTCGTCGCCGGAGCCACCGGCATGGTCGGTGCGGCCCTCACCCGCCGCCTCGCCGCCCTGGGCGCCCGCCGCCTGGCGCTCCTGAGCCGCACCGGAGGCCCGGCCCCCGACCTCGGCGACGGTGTCACGGCGAGCGTCCACGCCTGTGACCTGGGCTCCGCCGACGACGTCTCCCGCGTCCTCGCCGAACTCGCCGCCGACGCGCCGCCGGTGGGCGGTGTGGTGCACGCGGCCCAGGAGGCGGCGCAGGACCTCCCGCTGGCCCAGCAGACCTGGGAGAGCCTGGACGCCGTCTTCCGTACGAAGGTCTACGGTGCCTGGCTGCTGCACGAGGCGACCGCGGAACTGCCCGAACTCGACTTCTTCCTGGGCTGCTCCACGGCGGGAGCCCTGCTCGGCGCGGCCACCCAGACCGGCGCGGGCGCGGGCAACGCCTTCCTCGACCACCTCATGGCCCAGCGCGGAGGCGCGGGTCTGCCCGCGACCGCCGTCAACTGGGGCCCCTGGGCGCCCAAGGACCCGGCCCGCCGGCTCAGCGCCTCCCTGGTGCGCAGCTGGGAGGGCCAGGGCATCACCCTCCTGGAACAGGACGAGGCCGCGGAGGCGCTGCCCGCACTCCTCGACGCGGGGCGCGGCCAGGTACTGATGGGCCACTGCGACTGGAACCGCTTCGTGGCCCGCAGGTCACCCAGCGCGCTCTTCGCGGACCTGGTCACCGGCTCCGCCGCCGGGGGACAGACCGACGTCGGCGCCCTGGCCGACGCCTCCGGGGCCGCCCGCTCGGCCGGGATCAACGCGATCGTACGGGCCCGGCTCGCGGACGTCCTGCGGTTCGAGTCGGCCGAGGACGTGGAGCCCGACGCCGAACTCGCCGACCTCGGCATGGACTCGCTCAACTCGGTCGAGATCCGCAACGCCCTCGAAGCCGCGTTCCGGGTCACCCTGCCGGCGTCCATCACCTTCGACCGGCCCAGCGTGGACCTGCTCAGCGCATACATCGAAGAGCTGCTGTCCGGTGCCGACGCACCGGCGCACGAGGCAGAAACGGGAGCACACCGATGACCACCGCCCTCCGCTCGCGGACACTCGTCGAAGTGATCGACCGGCAGTCCGCACTCCGGCCCGACCAGCCCGCCGTCGTCTGTTCCGGACGCAGACTCACCTACCGGGAACTGGACCGGGAGAGCGCGCGCACGGCCCAGGTGCTGCGCGAGGCCGGGGTCGCCCCCGGCTCCCGCGTCGGCTATCTCGGCAAGGAGGCCGTGGAGTACTGGGAACTGGCCTTCGCCTGCGCCCGGACGGGCGCCGTCCTGGTCCCCGTCAACTGGCGCCTGACGGCCCTTGAGGTGGACCACATCCTGCGCGACTCCACCACCGAGGTGCTCCTGGTGGACGAGGAGCACCTGGCGGTCGCCGCCGAGGTCCGGAAGAACCTGCCCACGCTGCGGACCCTGCTGTGCCTGGACGCCGACGCCGAGGGCGCCGACTCGCTGGCCGCCCGCAAGCGCGCGGTGTCCGACGGCCCGGCCCCGGCGGCCTTCGACGGCGAAGCCGACGCGGACGCCGCGAACAGGGCCGTCGTGCAGATCTACACCAGCGGAACCAGCGGCCTGCCCAAGGGTGTCGTCCTGCCCCACCGCAGCTTCTTCAACGTCGCCGAGGCGATGGAGGAGGGCGGCCTGGACTGGCTGGACTGGAAGGACGGCGACCGCAGTCTGATCGGCCTGCCCGGCTTCCACATCGGCGGCCTCTCCTACGGCATGCAGGCCTTCAACGCCGGTGCCACGGTGGTCTCCCTGCCCGCCTTCCTCAGCTCCGACGCGGTCCGCGTGATCGAGGAGGAGCAGGTCACCACCGCCATCGTGGCCCCCGCGATGCTGGAGCTGATGCTCGCCGAACCGGCCGCCGCCAGGGGCGCCCTCGGCACCCTGCGCAAGGTGGTCTACGGCGGCTCCCCGATCGGCGAGGAACTCCTGAGCCGGGCGATCGACGTCCTGGACTGCGACTTCCTCCAGATCTACGGCAGCAGCGAGACCGGCAACTTCGCGGTCTGTCTGCCTCCGGCCGACCACGTCCCCGGCAGCCCGCTGCTGCGCGCCGCGGGCCGCCCGTACCCCGGTATCGAGGTGCGTGTCGAGGACCCCGAGGGCCGTGTCCTTCCCGCCGGGGAGGTCGGGGAGATCTGTGTGCGCACCCCCGCCCGGATGCTCGGCTACTGGCGGCTGCCCGAGGCCACGGAACGCACCGTGGTCGACGGCTGGGTGCACATGGGAGACGCCGGTTTCCTGGACGAGGACGGCTATGTGCACGTCCGTGACCGCGTCAACGACATGATCATCGTGGCGGGCGAGAACGTCTACCCGGCCGAGATCGAGGACGCCCTCGCCCGGCATCCCGCCGTGGCGGGCGCGGCCGTGGTGGGCCTGCCGCACGAGCGCTGGGGCGAGTCCGTGCACGCCCGCGTGGTCCTGGCACCCGGCCAGCAGGCCGGCGCCCGCGACCTGCTGCTGTTCCTGCGCGGCCGGCTCGCGGACTTCAAGATGCCCACGTCCTACGACTTCGCCGATGCCCTGCCGCGCAACCCCAGCGGCAAGATCCTGCGCAGGGCGGTGCGCGACGAGCTCGCCGCCGCGAAGAGCTGACCGGCGCACCAGGACACGGCGGTGGGSCSCCCCCTCACCGAGGGGAGCGGGCCACCGCCGTGTGCGGATCACGTGGTACGAGGACTCACTCGACGTAGTCCTCGGGAGTGAAGACGGCCGTGCGCTCGCGGTAGGCCTCGATGCTGGAGGACCAGTTGTTGACCACGCGGCCGGCGTCGTTGGTGTACCAGTTGCCGCAGCCGGAGGCGAAGGCCGTGCCCGCGAGGTCGCGCTGGAGCTGCTCGTTGTAGCGCCGCTGCACCTCGGGGTCGACGTCCAGGGTGCGGTCCCGGCCGGTGTCCAGGGCGCCGAGGGCCTGGAGCACGTAGTCGATCTGGCTCTCCACCATGAACAGGATCGAGTGGTGACCCAGGTTGGTGTTGGGGCCGTACAGCATGAACATGTTGGGGAAGCCGCTGACCGAGACGCCGAGGTAGGCCTCGGGCCCCTCCTTCCACGCCTCGCGCAGCGTCATCAGGTCACGGCCGACGATCTCCACTCCGCCGGTGGTGTCGAGGGGCTGGAAGCCGGTGGCGTGCACGATGACATCCACCTCGTGCAGGTGCCCGTCCGCGGTGCGGACTCCCTCCGGCTCGATCCTGGTGATGGACTCCGTCACCAGGTCGACGTTGTCGCGGGACAGCGCCGGGTAGTAGTCGTCGCTGATCAGCACCCGCTTGCAGCCGAAGGCGTAGTCCGGGGTGAGCCGGTCGCGGAGGGGTTCGTCGGCGATCTGGGCGCTCAGATGCTCGCTCGCCACCTGCTGGAACTGCTCCCGCACCGGGTTGCCGTCGTCGCGCAGTCCGGCGGCCCAGCCGTCCCGCTCCTGGTAGAGCTGCTCGCGCAGCGTGGCGTAGCGGTCGGGCTCGGCGAGCAGCGCGGCGCGCTCGTCGTCGGTGAGGGCCTGGTCCTGCCGCGGAAGCAGATAGTTGGCGGAGCGCTGGAACACCGTGAGGCGCTCGGTGGCCCCGGCGATGGCGGGCACCAGTTGGACGGCGCTGGCCGCGCTGCCGATACAGGCGACCCGCTTGCCCGTCAGGTCGAGGTCCCCGGGCCAGCGCGCGGTGTGCACCTGCGTCCCCGCGAAGCTGTCCACGCCCTCGATCCGCGCCCAGGCGGGACGGTTGAGCTGCCCCCAGGCCGTGATCAGGGAGCGGGCCCGCAGCCGCTCACCGCGGGCGGTGCTCAGCAGCCAGCGGCCCTCGTCGTCGGACCACGTGGCCCGGGTGACCTCCACGCCGAGACGGATGTGCTCGTCCAGCTCGTGGCTCGCGGCGAACCGTTCGAGGTTGTGCAGGATCTCCGGCTGCCCGGCGTAGGTGCGGCTCCAGTCGGGCTGCTCGCCGAAGGAGTACCAGTACAGGTGGGACTGCACGTCGCAGGCCGCGCCGGGGTAGGTGTTGTCGCGCCAGGTGCCGCCGATCGAGCCGGCCTTCTCCAGGACGGTGAAGTTCCGCCGTCCGGCCTGCTTGAGACGGGCGGCCATCCCGAGGCCCGACATCCCGGCGCCGATGATGACGACCTCGAAGTCCTCGTCCATATCATCCCCTTGGTAGTGGCTCTTCCTCCGACCACCCTGGCCAGCGCTCCTGATCGGCGGCTGAGAGGCCGCTGACGGACCGTCCGGCGGCGCCCTGGCGGGCCCGTGGCCGCGCCCGCAGGGACCGCAGTCCGGCGGAGGTCGCGGCGTCGGCGGGCAGCAGCGTCGCCACCGCGAGCTCGGAGACGGCGACGTCGGCGAAGGCGTTGAACGTCATCACGGTGGAGATGAAGGAGAGCGTCCGGCCGCCCCGCACGATGCGCAGCGGCAGCGCGTAGGGGAACTCGAACACGCCGTCGGCGCCGCTCGCCTGCTGGTGGCCCTGGCGCGCGGCCGACGGCACGGGGTAGCCGCTCACCTCCTGGTACAGCGCCTTCAGGGGGGCCGATCCCGTCCGGGTCAGATGGCGGCGCAGGCGGCCGAGGAGGTGCTCGCGCCAGGCACCCTGGTCGGGCATGAGGGGCGCGAGGCCCTGCGGGTGCAGGAGCAGCCGCAGGAAGTTGGCTGGCGGGCGCAGGAGTTCGGGGGAGACGTCACCCACCAGGGCCCCGAAGGTGCGGTTGGCCTCGACGATGCGGTACTGGTCGTCGAAGACCAGGACCGGGTGGGGTTCATGGGCGGCGACCAGGCGGCGTAATCGCCGCTGCACGACGCCCGGGGCCGGGCCGTCCATGCTCGACTCCGGGTAGTACGGGGCGAATCCGGCGGCGACCAGCAGGACGTTGCGCTCCCGCAGGGGCAGGTCGAGGTCGGCGGCGAAGCGGAGCAGGACCTCCATGCTGGGGCGGGCGCGGCCGGTCTCGACGAAGCTGAGGTGCCGGGCGGAGCAGCCGGCGCGCGAGGCCAGCTCCATCTGGCTGACACCGCGCCGGTTCCGCCATTCCCGCAGGAGTGTTCCGACGCTCGGACTCTCTCGGTGCATGAGTTTCGATGTCATACATCCGAGTGTTCGTCCTCGAACAGATAAGCGCAATAGTGCACTTATTTGCATTGCCCCAGAAAATGGCAGAGCAAATGCATCGCCACGCGCGGGCGACGGGTAGCGAGCAGGGAGAGAAATGCGCGACTTCCGTCTTCCTTCTCATTTCCTCACCTGCTGCGGATTCTGCTCACGGGATATTCTGCTGGAGCGCACTGACGCGCTGCTGACGCCCCTGGGGTGCGGACGGACGACGAGGCTGCGGCAGCGCGCCCCGGGGGAGTCCGGGCGTGCTGCCGCAGCCTCGTGGCGGGCGCGGCTCGCGGGCCGGTTACGCGGGCACGGCCGCGTCCAGCGAGGGTGCCTGGTTGAGGATCTCCCGCAGCCGCTCGCGCAGCTTCAGCGAGGGCTCCACGCCCAGTTCGCTCGCCAGTCTGCGCCGCGTGCTGTCGTAGGTCTCCATCGCCTCGGCCTGCCGGCCCGTCCGGTACAGGGCCAGCATGAGCATCTCGGTCAGGCGCTCCCGCCAGGGGTGGATGGTGCGCATGCGCTTCAGCTCGCTGATGCTGTGCACCGGGTCCATGAGCTGCATCTCCAGCCAGAGCCTGTCCTCGATGGCGCAGAGCTGCTCCTCCTCCAGGGCCAGCGCGACGCTCTGCGCCATCGGCCCCTGGACGACGTCCTGGAAAGGCTCGCCGCGCCAGAGGGCGAGCGCCTCGCCGAGCAGCCGGTGCGCCTGGGCGGGGTCCTCCCGGGTGCAGGCGCGGGCCTGGCCGGTCAGCCGGCGGAAGGCCGCCGCGTCGGTCTGCGCGCCGCCCAGCTCAAGGACGTACCCCGAGGAACGGGTGAGCAGTTCGGGCGAGGGGCCGCCGGGCAGTGCCGTCTGCTGGAGGGTCCTGCGCAAGCGGTAGACGTGGGCCTGGAGGGAGTTCTCGAAGGTGGGCGGCGGGTTCTCGCCCCACAGCTCGGTGTAGAGCTGCTCGGCGGAGAGCTGGCGGCCGGGGCTCACCAGGAACGCGGCTAGCAGGGTGCGCTGCCGGTTGCCGCTGACGCCGTGGTTGCGGTCCCCCGAGCGCACCTCCAGCGGGCCGAGGAACGCGAAGACCTGACCGGTTTCCCGGGCGCCCGGCGCGTGGGGCCCGGAGGGCAGCGGCGTGCCGTCGTTCCGGCCGGCATCGTCGAACTGCGAATAAGCCATCACTTTCTCCTCCTACCGGGTGCACGATTCCTTTAATTGACCCCGGCACTAAGCGTCACCGCAAGTGCTTGAAAGTGGGAACCGTCGGTTCCGCGCCACTGCGAGTTCGTTGCAGCAAAGCCCAGGTGCGTACATAATCTCGGGACGGACGCGGGCATGTCGGACAGTTTGCAAGCTTGTTTTACATCGATGTACGTAAATCATTGGCCATCACTCATGGCTTGTTCCGGCGCGACGGTTACCGTGGGTCAATTACTTCCGAGGTAATGGACGGGCTCCGGACGGCGCCGGACCGCTCATGGCCGTCGGCCCAAGGCACGGGCGGACAACGCGGCGTGATCCGTGCCCGTTTGGCGCCTCCGGCCGCCCGCTTTCACCCGACGATCAGGCATCTGTCAGGTGCGGCTGCTTGTCTCGCAGGAACCGCCGGCCACGACGATCCGAGAAAGAGGTGCGCGATGGGGGCTGCCGCCCGTCCGCCACTGCGTGTGGGGGTCCTGCTGCCCACCAGGGAGCAGGCCATCCTCGGCGAGTACAGCGTCTCCCCACTGCTCGACTTCGCGCGACGGGCCGAGGAGCTCGGCTTCGACTCGCTGTGGACGGGTGACTCGCTCACCGCACGCCCCCGGCTCGACCCCCTGGTGGTGCTGTCCGCCGTGGGCGCGATCACCCGCCGGGTGCACCTGGGCACCGCGACCCTGACCCCGGCACTGCGGCACCCCCTCGTGGCCGCCAACATGGCGAGCAGCCTGGACCACGTCAGCTCGGGGCGGCTCGTCCTGGGAGTGGGCTCCGGTTTCCCCTCGTCGGAGACGAGCGAGGAACTGGCCGCCGTCGGCGCGCCGCTGGCCGACCGCGCCGACCGGCTCGACGAGATCACCGCACTGTGGCGGACGGCCTGGTGCAGCACCCGGCCCGGCGCCCCCAACCGCTTCGCGGGGCGGCACTGGCAGGCGGAGGGCCTCGACCGCCTCATCTGCCCCGCCGCGCCCGACGGCCCCCCGCTGTGGCTCGTCGCCGACGACACCGCCCGGGTACTGGAACGGGCGGCCCGCCGCTACGACGGCTGGCTGCCGTTCCTCGCGTCCGCGGACGCCTACGCCCGCGCGCGCGGACGCCTGGAGCACCTGTGCCGCCGCGCGGGACGGCGCGCCGACGCGGTGATCCCCGCCCTGTACCTGACGGTCACCGTCGGCCCCGACGAGCGCCGGGCCAGGGTCGAGCTCGACGACTACCTGGAGCACTGCTACGGCCGCACCCTGCAGCAGATGTCCGCCATCCAGGCCTACGCGTGGGGCCCGAGCGAGCGCTGCGCGCAACACCTCGCCGACTATGTGCGGGCGGGCGCCCGCCACATCGTGCTCCGCATCGGATCACTGCGGCCGGAGACACACCTGCGGGAGATCGCGGACGTCATCATGTCCAAGGCCCGCCAGACGGATCAGGAGAGCGCATGACCACCACCGGCAGCATCCGACGCACCCGCTGGTTCACCACGAGCGGGGCCGACCCGAACGCCGACGTCCAGGTGTTCCTGTTCCCGCACGCCGGCGGCACCGCCCCCGCCTACCAGGCCTGGGGCGCCACCCTGCCCTCCAGCATGGAAGTGCGCACCTTGCAGCTCCCCGGCCGTCAGGAGCGGTTCGACGAGCAGCCCTTCACCGATGTGGAACCGCTCCTCGACGCCCTCCAGGAGGCCTTCGAGGCCGAGCTCGACGGCCGCCCCTACGTCCTGTTCGGTCACAGCTTCGGCGGCATGCTCGCCTACCGGCTGTCGGTGGCCGCAGCGTGGAACGGCCTGCCCGAGCCCGAGCTGCTCGCCGTGTCCTCCTGGGCGCCGGGCCTCGGCTGGGCCGCCGAACTGGCCCAGGTCGCCACCATGTCGGACGGTGAACTCCTCGCCCGAGTCGCCGAACTCGGCCTCCTGACGGAGGGCACGTCACTCGACGCCGCCACCCTGGCCTCGATCATGCCCGCGATCCGCGCCGACTTCCTCGCCGCGGGCAGCCTCGACGAGGACGGCGAACCCGCCCCCTGCCCGGTGGCGGCCTACGGCGGCGAGTCCGACCCCATCGTCCCGCCCGGCTCCCTGTCCGTCTGGGCCGAGCACACCACGGACTTCCTCGGCACGACCCAGTCGCCTTCGGGCCACTTCCACCTCTTCGACGACGCGGCGGCGGTGCAGTACAGCCTGGAGCGCCAGGTGCGGAAACTGCGGGCGCGGGGGTGAGGAAAGCCCGCGCGACCGCGACACCGAGCGTCGGTCACCCGGCGGGGTGTCCCGGCCCCGCCGTCACCACCCCCCTGAGC
>NZ_JASKYR010001459.1:0-724 GCF_041028215.1 Streptomyces flavofungini | reverse complement strand
GTTGAGGATCTCCACGGCCGCCGTACGCGGTGGGAGCAGCTCGCCGTCGGTGTCGCGGTGGACGGCGACGGCCTCCACGGCGTCGGACGGCGGGCCGCCCTCGCCGGTCGTCTTGGCACCGGCCGCCCTGACCTCCTCGACCAGCCGCGCCAGGCGTTCCTCCTGGCGCCGCCGGGCGCGCCGGGCCCGCCAGTGCCGCGGGCCCGCCGTGGCGAAGCCGTCGACCATCAGGACCAGGTCCCGCGCGGTCCGCCGGGCATCGGCATCGCTGCCGGTGTCCGGGTCGGCACCGGTCCCGGGCCCGCCGGTGAGCGGGACCCCCGCCCAGGCGCACACCGCGCGCGTGAGCAGGACGCTCACCTCGTCGAAGAGCGTCACCGTGGGCCGGTCGGACCACTCAGCGCAGGACCGCTCCCACTCCTTTGCGACGCGCTCCGCCAATGCGGTGACGCCGGAGCTGTCCTTGAGCACCTTGATGAACAGTTCCTTGCGCTTGCGGTGCTCCGCCCCGTCCAGGGTGTGCACCGCGGTCCTGCCGAAGAGGGTGGCGAGCACGGGCTCGGGCAGCGCCGCGCGGCGGCGCACATGGTCCTCGTCGTAGAAGAAGGCGACGGCCGCGGGGCCGCGCAGCGCGATGGCGGGCTTGCCCATCAGACGGGTCCGGACGGCGCCCGGACCCGAGCGGCGGCTCAGGTCGGGCAGCCACGCGTAGCCCCTGGTGAGC
>NZ_JASKYR010001458.1:0-754 GCF_041028215.1 Streptomyces flavofungini | reverse complement strand
GTCGAGGAGCTTGCGCGCGGCCTCGGGGTCCTTGTCCCAGGCCCGGCGCGCGAGCCCGACGCGCATCGAGAGGGAGACGAGCCGCGCCTGCGTCCCGTCGTGCAGATCCCGCTCGATGCGCCGCAGTTCGGCGCCGTGCGCGGCGACGGCGCCGGCGCGCGTGACGGTCAGCTCCTCGACGCGCTCGGCGAGCCCGGCGTTGCGCCGCGCCTCCGGCGACGGCAGGAGCAGCGCCCGTGACCAGGCGGCGTCCAGGTCGGCGAGGCGGTCGAGCAGCGGCAGGGCCACGGCCCGCTGGCGCAGCAGCCCGCACCAGAAGCCGTCGGCGAGCAGGCCGAGGATGAACAGCGGGATCGCCACGTACAGCAGGACGGTGCCGTAGACGAAGTGGGCGACGAGCCAGCGCAGGTCACGCCAGGTGCCGGGGTCCTTGAGGGCGGCCCGCACGCGCTCGCGCACGCCGCCGGTGAGCGGGGCGTACGCCTCGGGGAGGGGCTCACCGGTCCATCCCGCGACCAGGCGGCGCTTGAGGCCGCTGGTCCTGCGCAGCAGCAGCACGGTCTCGGGCAGCACGGCCGCGCCGACGACGAGCAGCGTGACGACGGCGGTGAAGAGGATCAGCGCCATGAAGAGGTAGGAGAGAACGGCGAGCCCGCCCGCCTTGCCGAGCTGTGCCATGGCGCGCCCCGCGGCACGCACCGTCTCCTTCATGCGGTCAGGCTAAGTCACCGCCCGCGCGGGGTCGGGCGGGCGG
>NZ_JASKYR010001457.1:0-914 GCF_041028215.1 Streptomyces flavofungini | reverse complement strand
CGACCGTGCTGGAGCGAAGGACCACCGAGCTGGGCGACGCACCCACCGACATCGCCCTCCCGCACGACCGGCCGCGCGGCCGGGCCCAGACCATCGAGGCGCACCTGCGCCGACGCGACCTGCCCCCCGAACTCGCCGCCCAACTGCGGGAGGTGGCCGCCGCGCTGCACCACCTTCATGCTGGGCGCCGCGCTCCTGGGCGCCGCTCTGGCACGCCGCGGCCCGCAGCGCGACTTCCTGTTCACCTTCCCCTGGGCGGACAGGGACGGCGCCGCCCGCGCCACGACCGTAGGCATGTTCGTCAACACCCTGGCGGTACGGGCGGACCTGCGCGGCGCGCCCACCTGGCGGGAGTTCCTCGGCCGCGTACGGGCGTCGGCGCTCGCCGCCTACGCGCACGCCGAGACCCCCTTCGACGCGCTCGCCGCTGCCCTGCAACCCGGCCGCGACCCGRGCCGCCCCGCTCTCACCCCCGTCTACCTCACCGCCACGGACGACCCGCCCCGGCCACCCGCCCTCGACACCACGACCCGGTCGCGCTTCGTGACACCGCCGCGGCTGAAGGCCAAGTACGAGCTGGAGCTGACCGTCACCGGCGGGCCCGGCCGATTCCGCTTCGACCTGACGTATCTCACCGACCTCTTCGACGGCGACACCGCCGAAGAAGTGCTGGATGACCTGGCGCAAGCCGCCACCGAACTCACCGACGACTTGGAGAACCCCGTGCTCAGCCCTGTTTCCGCCGACCAGCAGGCGCCCGCCGCCCTCGCCGACCAGGTGACCGCCCTGTGGACGGAGGTACTCGACGGCGCCGAGCCCGCCCCTGACGTCAACTTCTTCGACGCGGGCGGCGACTCTCTGCTCCTCATCGTGCTCATGGAGCGCCTCGGCGAGCTGACAGGCCGGGACCTGGA
>NZ_JASKYR010001456.1:0-586 GCF_041028215.1 Streptomyces flavofungini | reverse complement strand
TCCCAGCCCCGTACGGGGTTCCTGGGCCTGCGAAGCCCGAGAGCGACCCGGGCCACGTACGGCCTGCCGGTCATCAGGTGCCACACTTCGGGCCCCACACCTGCGGCGCGCACACCGACGAGCACCTCGTCGTCGCGCGGTACGGGACGGTCGATGTCACGAAGGGCCAGGACTTCCTCCGAGCCGTACGCGTCCTGAACGATCGCCTTCATCGGCGCGGCCCCCTCCGAAGTGCTCCCATCGAACCAGGATTGCCCCGGTTCGCCGAGGCTTCAAGCGAGCTCCGTGTCGAGTTCGACCCCGCCCCGGACAGGCAGGACCTTCAGCGAACTGTGGTCGAGTGCCCTCGGACCTCCGCCCCGGCAGGGCCCGGCCATCAGGGTCCCCGCCTGACCAGCGGCTCGCCGGAGCGGGGAGAGCGGGGCGGCCGTCCGGGGACGGAGAGAGGCCCCGAATTGGTCTAGTCCTCGTTTGGTTCAGACCATTGACATGCCTATGACTACAGGGCTAATCCGTAGGGCAACACCGTTGCGTCGTACACCAGTTGACGCCACTCACCTCTTGGATGGCCATGAGACGTATGCGT
>NZ_JASKYR010001455.1:0-660 GCF_041028215.1 Streptomyces flavofungini | reverse complement strand
CCCTCAAGGTGCTGGTGGCGGACGGCCGGAAAGTGGTCCGCGCGGGCTTCGCGGCCGTGATTGACGCCGAGGACGACATGGCGGTCGTGGGAGAGGCGGCGGACGGCGCCACGGCGGTACGCCTCGCCGGGGAACTGGCGCCCGACGTGGTCGTCATGGACGTCCGCATGCCCGGCCTCGACAGCATCGCCGCCACCCGCGTCATCACGGGCCGCCGAGCCGCGCCGCGCGTCCTGGTCCTGACCACCTTCGGCCTCGACGCGTACGTCTTCGACGCCCTGCGCGCCGGAGCCTCCGGCTTCCTCCTGAAGGACGTACGCGTCCCCGAACTCCTCGCCGCCGTAAGGCTGTTGGGAACCGGCGCAAGCGTCCTGGCCCCCTCCGCGACACGCCGCCTGATCGGCCACCGCACCGCGTCACCGAGCGCCCGGCACCGTCCCGCCCCGGGCCGTCTCGCCCCGGGCCGGGACCCGCTGTCCGCCCTGACGGCCCGCGAACGCCACGTACTGACCCTGGTGGCCCAGGGCCTGGACGACGCGGAGATCGCCGGGGAGCTGCGGATCACGGTCGGCACGGTGCAGTCCCACGTGAACGCGGTCCTGCGCAAGCTCGGCCTGCGCGACCGGGTACGGGCGACGATCCTGGCGTACGACCTGGGCC
>NZ_JASKYR010001454.1:0-739 GCF_041028215.1 Streptomyces flavofungini | reverse complement strand
GCTCATGGCCGTTGCGGACGGCGTCGGAGAGCCGCTCGACCACCAGGAAGCCCGCTCCCTCGGAGAAGCCGGTGCCGTCGGCCGCCGCGGCGAACGACTTGCAGCGGCCGTCGGGGGCGAGGCCGCCCTGCCGCCCGAACTCGGCGAACACGGCGGGCGTCGAGAGCACGGTGACACCGCCCGTGACGGCGAGGGAGCACTCGCCCTGCCGCAGCGCCTGCACCGCGAGGTGCAGCGCGACCAGCGAGGAGGAGCAGGCGGTGTCGACGGAGACCGCCGGGCCCTCCAGACCGAGCTTGTAGGCGACCCGTCCGGTGACGACGCTGCCGTTGCCGTCGCTGCCCGGGTAGTCGTGGTACATCACGCCCGCGAAGACGCCCGTCCTGCTGCCCTTGAGCGAGGCCGGGTCGATCCCGGCCCGCTCCAGGGCCTCCCAGGACATCTCCAGGGCGAGCCGCTGCTGCGGGTCCATGCCGAGGGCCTCGCGGGGCGAGATGCCGAAGAACCCGGGGTCGAAGTCCGCCGCGTCCGCCAGGAAGCCGCCCTCCCGGGCGTACAGGCCGTCGGGGTGCTTGGCCTCGGGGTCACGCAGGATCGACAGATCCCAGCCGCGGTCCTCGGGGAACGGCACGATCGCGTCCTCACCGGAGGTGACGAGACGCCACAGGTCCTCGGGCGAGGACACCCCGCCCGGGTAGCGGCAGGCCATGCCGACGATAGCGATCGGCTCGTGCCGGGC
>NZ_JASKYR010001453.1:0-768 GCF_041028215.1 Streptomyces flavofungini | reverse complement strand
CGCCCACCCCTTCTTCCGCAGCGGGAAGAAGGAGTTGATGTTGGTCATGCTGGAGGCGAAGTTGCCGCCGCCGACGCCGGTGAGCAGCGCGCACACCATGAAGGTGGGGTAGGAGGTGCCGGGCTCCATCACGACGAAGGCGGCGACGGTCGGCACCAGTAGCAGCGAGGCGGCGATGACCGTCCAGGCGCGTCCGCCGAAGCGGGCGACGGCGAAGGTGTAGGGGACGCGCACGACGCCTCCGACGAGCGTCGCCATGGAGACCAGGAAGAACTTCCCCGCCGCGTCGATCCCGTACTCGGGCCCCATGAAGAGCACCATCACCGACCAGAGGCTCCACACCGAGAACCCGATGTGCTCGGACAGCACGGAGAACGCCAGATTCCGCCGCGCGACCCGCTCCCCGCCCTCCTCCTTCCAGAACCTCTCGTCCTCGGGCTCCCACCGCTCGATCCACATCTGAGCCTCCACACCGTCGAAGAACGCCGTCCCCCGAAGGTAGGAACCCCCCATTTCATCCCTGTGGCCCCCAGTGACCACGGGGGAACGTTGCTCTCACTCGGCGGGGGGCGGGGCGGTGAGCACGCACGCCGACCGGGACCGGCCGAGGTCCGCGTACCCCMTGRSYCYGSSSAGKRCKKSGCCYACGSTCGCGCGGTCCTCCGGGGTCAGGGCCGCCAGCATGCGTTCCTCGTTGGCGATGTGGTCGACGACCGCGCGGTCGACCAGGTCGAGGCCCGCGTCCGCCTCACGGCCACGGGCCTCGAC
>NZ_JASKYR010001452.1:0-790 GCF_041028215.1 Streptomyces flavofungini | reverse complement strand
CTCAGATGACGGCTCAGCGTGCGCTCAAGGCGCCGCAGCACCAGCGGCAGTTCGGGCTCGTCGTGCGCGGCCTCGCGGAAGCTGCCGAGGACGGCGGCGACCTGGGCGCGCAGGAAGTCCAGCACGTACCGCTCGCGGGCCGCTCCGGCCAGCGCCGCAACCTGGCGGCGCAGGACCGGCTCGGTGTCGGCGGCGGAGGCGTGCGCGGCGCTGTCGTCGCGGAGTTCGGGCAGGTCGCCGACGAGGGCCCGGTGCGGGGCGAAGACGGTGGCGTAGCGCTGCCAGTCGATGTCGGCGACGACGAGGGCGGTGTCGCCGTGGCAGACGGCGGTGTCGAGTGCGGCGAGGGCGTCCTCGGGGCTCATCGGGGTGAAGCCGCCGCGGCGGACCCGGTCCTCCACGCCGGTGCCCTCGCCCGCCATGCCGGTGCCGGACCAGGGGCCCCAGGCCACGGAGGTGGCGGGCAGGCCCTGTTCGCGCCGGTGCTCGGCCAGGGCGTCGAGGTAGGCGTTGGCGGCGGCGTAGTTGCCCTGTCCCGCGGCGCCGAGCGCGCCCGCGGTCGAGGAGAACAGCACGAAGTCGCTGAGGCCGAGGTCGCGGGTCAGCTCGTGCAGGTGGGCGGCGGAGCGGGCCTTGGCGTCCAGGACGGTGGCGAACCGCTCGGGGGTGAGCGTGTCCAGGAGACCGTCGTCCAGGACGCCCGCGGCGTGCACGACGGCGGTGAGCGGGTGCTCCGCCGGTACGGCGGCCAGGAGCCCGGCGAGCGCGGCGCGGTCGGCGGGCTCCTGGC
>NZ_JASKYR010001451.1:0-817 GCF_041028215.1 Streptomyces flavofungini | reverse complement strand
CTCCGGCGCCGTCCTCGCGCGCGGCGAGCAGACCGACCACCGCGTGCAGGGCGGCGTCGAGCAGCGAGGGGTGCAGGGTGAAGGAGTCGGCGCCGCGCTCCGCCGCGGGACCGGCGCCGTCGGGCAGTTCCAGGAGGCCCAGGGCCTCGCCGGGACCGCGTCGCAGCTCGCGCAGGGACCGCATGGCGGGGCCGTAGTCGAGGCCGCGGGCCCGGAGCAGGTCGTAGAGATCGGCGGCCGTGACCACGTCGGGGCAGCGTGCCGTGACGGCGGCCGGGTCCACCGGGGCGGGATCACCCGAGGCGGCCCGGTCACCCGGGGCGGGGGCGTCGGCGGCCATGGCGGCGGAGAGTTCGCCCCGGGCGAAGACCTCGGGCCCGCCCTCGCTGCCCGCCGCGCGGTCGGTGATCGCGAACCGGGCCGCGTCGCCGTGCGGGGTCAGCTCGACGTGGAGCGTACGGGGTCCCCGCGCGAAGTCCATCGGCCGCTCGAAGGAGACCCGGCTGAGGGAGACCGCGCCCGCGGGCAGGGACAGCTCCCCCGCCGCGCGCGCCATCTCCAGGTAGCCGACGGCGGGCATGATGGACCGGCCCCGCACACGGTGGTCGGCGATGAAGAACTCGTCGCCGGTCAGGGTGGTGGCGTAGCCGTGCTCGGCCAGGGTCGAGACGTTGGCGCCGAWCAGCGGATGCGGTGCCGGTGTCGCGGCGGGGCCTGCGGCCGACGCGTTCGTGGGCGGTTCGAGCCAGACCCTGCGGCCCTCGAAGGGGTAGGTCGGCAGCGGGACGCGGCGGCGCCGCTCGGCCGCGTAGAACTC
>NZ_JASKYR010001450.1:0-462 GCF_041028215.1 Streptomyces flavofungini | reverse complement strand
CCTTCGCCTGCGGCGGGCTCCCCTCGCGGGAGCGTCTGCCATGCCGGTCCTTCCTGGCGGCTGCGGGCCCGCCTTGGTTGCTCGCGCAGTTCCCCGCGCCCCTGACGGGGCGCCTCTCACGCCGGTCTTCGCGTGGCGGCCGACAGGCTCCTTCGCCTGCGGCGGGCTCCCCTCGCGGGAGCGTCTGCCATGCCGGTCCTTCKCTTGGCGGCTGCGGGCCCGCCTTRGTTGCTCGCGCAGTTCCCCGCGCCCCTGACGGGGCGCCYCTCACGCCGGTCTTCGCGTGGCGGCCGACAGGCTCCTTCGCCTGCGGCGGGCTCCCCTCGCGGGAGCGTCTGCCATGCCGGTCGTTCTTGGCGGCTGCGGGCCCGCCTTAGTTGCTCGCGCAGTTCCCCGCGCCCCTGATGGGGCACCTCTCACGCCACTCGCGCTCCGCGGCGGAGCCGCGCAAAGACACAGCCC
>NZ_JASKYR010000145.1:0-13930 GCF_041028215.1 Streptomyces flavofungini | reverse complement strand
GGCCTGTACGAGCTGCTGCCACTCCTCGTCCGACCGGCCGTTCTCCGCCCGTGCCGAGTGCTCGGCCGCGGCAGCGGTCGCCGACTGCAGGAGGATGTCCACGCCCCAGGCGGCCCGGGTCTCCGGGGCGCCCCCCTCGGCGAGGACGTAGAGCGACGCGGGCCCGGTGTCCAGGGCGGTGGCGAGACGCCGCATCGTGACGCGCCGAAGACCTTCCCGCTCCATGATCTCCACGGCCGTGTCGATGATGCCCTCACGGGTGAGGGCGGGTTTCGCGGGCCGCTCACGGCGGTTCTGGGCGGAAGGCATGCCCGCACTTTACTCATCCGCCGAGGGCACTGGGCTTCCCCGTCGAGGGCACTCCGCTCACCCGACGCAGGTCGGCGCCCAAACATGTGATGTTCAAATGTCTGATGTTTGTGTAGGGTCCTGCTCATGAAACGGATCAGTACACCGCGCAGGTCGGCGAGCCTGTCCGCGCAGCTCGTCGACAGCCTCCGCAGGCACATCGATTCAGGGGGGTGGCCGGTAGGCACCCGCATCCCGCCGGAGGCGGCCCTCATCGATGAGCTCGGGGTCGGACGCAGCACCCTGCGCGAGGCACTCGGCGCGCTCGCACACCTCGGCCTGCTGGAAGCCCGGGTCGGTGACGGCACCTATGTCGTCGCGTCGAGCGAACTCCAGTCGGTCATGGTGCGCCGGGCGAGCGCGGCGGAGCGGGACAACGTCCTCGAACTCCGCACCGTCCTGGAGGAGTACGCCTCGGGGGCCGCCGCCCTGCGCCGCAGCGAGGACCAGCTCGACCGGCTCAAGGAACTGCTGGCCGACGCCGACGCGGCCTGCGCAGGTGCGGACGTGACCGCGGCGGGCGATGTCGACGCACTGTTCCACCGGGCCGTCGTCCGGGCGAGCGGAAACGACCTCCTGGTCGAGGTGTACGACCACCTGGGAACGGCCCTGACCGCCACCCTGGGCGGCCTGCCCTGGGACGCCGTCGGCGCCGAGCGCCACGCGAGCCTGCACAGACGGCTCGTCGACGCGATCGAGGAGCGGGACGAGCACGGCGCCCGCGAAGCCGCCGCCGCGATCGTCCGGCTCACCCGCGACCACGGGGCCGACGCGCCGCGAGGGGCGGAGGGGGAGTGAACGCGCGGCCGTCCTCGATATCCCGGCGGCGCCCCACCGCCGCGACGGCGACCGGCGCCACGCCCTCCGGAGCACCGGCCGCCGACGCCACCGGCCCCGCCGACGTCACCGCCCCCGCCGTGTCCATCGGACTCGTCCTCGCGATCTGCCTCGTGGCGGCGAACCTGCGCACCACCCTCACCGGCGTCGGCACCCTGCTTCCGGCGATCGAGCGCGACAGCGGCCTGACGTCGACCTGGGGCGGGCTGCTGAGCACCCTGCCGTTGCTGACGTTCGCCGCGACGTCGCCCCTGGTGGCCCGCGTCTCCCACCGCTACGGCAGCGCACGCCTGCTGGTGGCGGCCCTCGGCGTGCTCGCCGTCGGCACCGTGGTCCGGTCGCTGCCCTCGGTGATCTGCCTGTTCACCGGGACCGTGATCCTCTCCGCCGCCATCGCGTTCGGCAACGTGCTGCTGCCCGCGCTGATCAGACGCAGCGTGCCCGCACACCGCATCCAGGGCGTCAGCGCCCTCTACGTCACCGTCATGGGCGTCACGGCGGCGGTCTCCTCGGGCATCTCCGCGCCCCTGTCGCACAGCCTGCCGGGGTCCTGGCACACCGCTCTCGCCTGGGGGATCGCCTTCGTCATCGCGGCCGTCCTCGCCTGGCTGCCCCGTACGCGGCACGACGAGCCCCAGTCAGCCACCGGCACGACCCGCAGTCCGGTCCCGTGGCGGTCGCGGCTGGCCTGGCAGGTCAGCGTCTTCATGGGCCTGCAGTCCCTGGCCTTCTACACCGCCGTCGCCTGGCTCCCCAGCATCCTGGCCCACGGCGGCACGAGCAGCACCGCGGCCGGTTGGATGCTCTTCTACTACCAGCTCATCGGCCTCGCGGCCAGCGGCCTCCTGCCGTTCCTGACCCGGGGCCGCCACGACCAACGCTGGGTGGCGGCCGGGGCGTCGGTCGCCGTCGCCGCCGGATTCGGCATCCTGGTGGCCGCGCCCGCGCTCTCCGTCGTGGCGTGCACCCTGCTCGGTCTCGGCGGCGGCGCGTGCCTGGTCCTCGCGCTGACCTTCCAGAGTTCGCGCGCGGGCAGCTCCGGCGAGGCCGCCGCGCTGGCAGGCATGGCACAGTCCGTCGGCTACCTCATCGCGGCGGCCGGTCCCCTCCTCCTCGGCATCCTCCACGACAGCACGGGCGGCTGGACCCTGCCGCTCACGATCCTGGTGGTCCTCGGCCTCGCCATGGCGGGCACCGGATACGGCGCGGGACGGGACCGCCACGTAAGCCAAGCCCACCGCTGACGGCCGGACACGGCGGGTCACCTCATCGCGTGAGGTGACCCGCCGATGGGGGTCACAGCCCTTGTCTGGTCCCCGGCACGCCGGTGACGGGCTGCGCGCCACCGCCGTTGATCACGAACTGTGAGCCGGGCTCGACCAGGATGTTCCCGTCGCGCGAGTCACTGATCCGCACATCGGTGAGCGTCGCGCTGCCCCGCGCGCCGCCCATGGCGAGGATGCCGGAGCCGTTGTTGGACTTGGAGATCGTCACGTTGCTGATCTTCGCGTCGGGTATGGCACCGCCACCGGTCTTGAACTGGATGCCGTCGTACGTGGAGTCGTGGATGTCGGTGTCGCGGATCGTGACGCCGGGGATGTCGGGCCCCTGCGCGAAGAGCGTGATCGCGCCGAACTCCTGGTCCTCGTTCCAGAACGCCCCTCCGGTGCGATGGAGCCCGTTGTTCGCGATCAGGGTCTGGCCGGAGAAGGGGATCGGGTCGTGGTCGGTGGCGAGCATGATGCCGGGGTAGTTCATCGTGTCGTACACGAGGTTGTTCTCTATCTTGTTGCCGTAACCGCCGTACACCGCGATGCCGTTGGCCCGCCACGGCAGCTGCACCGTGTTGTTGCGGAACACGTTGTCGTGGCCGACGTCGACCGACTGGTCCTTGACGTACTTGTTGGCCCATACGGCGAGCGCGTCGTCGCCGGTGTTGCGGAACGAGGAGTTGAAGACGGTCGAGTCGCGGGTGCCGTTGCTGAAGTTGATGCCGTCCGCGTAGGTGTTGCGGATGCGCATCCCGCTGAACTCCAGGCCGTCGCCGGGGCCCCACAGCTCGGGGATGTTGCTGTAGTCGCGCCCGACCCAGGTGCCGACGTTGGCGTGCTCGATCCAGACGTTGGTGATCCTGGTGTTCTTGCCGAACCGGCCGTTGAGGCCGACGCCGCCCTCCGCGTTGCCGTCACCGCCGCGGATGGTGCCCGAGCCGAAGACGGCGATGTCGGAGATCTTGGTGTTGTCGTCGATGTCGAAGCCGAAGTTGCCCTCGTGCGGGTGGTTGATGCCGCCCGCGTCCTGCGGCGCGATGAGCGAGTAGAGCTGGGAGTGCCACATGCCCGCGCCCCGGATGGTCACGTCCCGGATGCCCACCTGGTTGTACTGGCCGCGGTCCTGCGGATCGTCGGTCAGGATCTTCTTCTCCTGGCGCCACTGTCCGGCGGGTATCCACACGCAGTCGATCTCGCCCTTCTGGTCGGCGGTCACGGCCTTCTGGATCGCGCCGGCGTCGTCGATCCCGTCGTTGGGGATCGCCCCGTACTCGGTGATCGAGGTGCACGCGGCGGGCTTGCTCGCCGCGGGAGCGACCTGCTCCAGGTCGACCAGGTCGATCACGTAGTAGGCGGCGTCGTCACCGGAGTCGCGCTGGAGGCGGAACGTGGTGCCCTTGGGGTAGGTCTGGGTGAGCAGGGCGTGCGACTCGTCGAAGAGCCGGCGCGCGTCGCCGCCGGGGGTGTTCGTCAGGCCCTCGGGCTGGTCGGTGCTGCCGTAGAGCCAGCTGTGCTTGGACGACAGGGTGAGCTTCTGGACGAACGTGCCGTTCGCGTAGAGGCTCAGCGTCTTCTCCTGGCCGCCGCCCCTCGCCGCGTCCGGGATGGAGTTGCGGACGACGATGGAGTTGGTGGCGCTGGTGGAGGTGAACTCCACGTACTGGCCCGTCGAGTTCAGGCGCACGGACCTGCGCCCCGAGGACTCGGTGGCGAAGTTGGTGTGACCGAAGGTGCGTTTGGCGTCAGCCTCCAGGAGCGTGCCCTCGTACTTTCCTTCCTCCGCCTCGTACTCGACGTAGGGGGCGGCGGCGCCGCGTCCGATGACGAGGGAGCGGGCGAAGACGTTGTTGTCCTCGTTCGTCTCGTCCACGACGCCGGTGGCGTCGGCGGTCGCGGTCAGGGTGGCGCCGCCGCTGGTGGCGGTCCAGCTCCCCGAGAGGCCGACGGTGGCGTCGGCGCCCGCGGCGAGGGCGGGCGCCGTGCCGTTCAGCGTCTTGTCGCCCACCGTCAGACGGGTCACCGAACCGGCGGTCACCGCACTGGTGCCGCGGTTGTGCAGTTTCACCGCGAAGGTGACATCGGCGCCGACGGCGGGGTTCGCCGGGTTCGACGTGATGCCGGTGACCTGAAGGTCGGGTCCTGGGCTCTGGCCGACGGTCAGTTTGGTGTCGGCGGTGCGGCTGTTGTTGTCGTTGTTCTGCTCGACGACGGTGTCACCGGGGTCGACCACCGCCGAGACGGTGTAACTGCCCTGCGCCCGCTTGCCGATGCCGACCGGCACCGTGGCCGACTCGCCGGCCCCGAGCGCGCCCACCGTGGCGCTGCCCGCGACGGTGCCGCCCAGGCTGACGTCCACCGTCGTGGCGCCGGAGGCGGCCGAACCGGTGTTGCGCACGGTGGTGCTGACCTTGATGGCGTCGCTCTCGCTCGGCTGCTTGGGCTCCCAGGCCACGTCCGTGACCGTCAGGTCGGGGTTGGGGGCCGGTTCGCCGTTGACCTCGAACTCGGCGATCTGCCCGCCGTAACCGGAGCTGTTGGAGGAGATCTTCAGCCGGATGTCGGCGTAGCGCCCGGAGACGGGGATCGTCACGGTGTTGCGAGGGGCGTCGGGGGAGAAGGAGTAGTCGGCGCGGGCCTTGATCGTGCTGAAGCTGTCGGCGTTCTGCGCGCGTCCGAGGACCTCGATGTTCTGGGTGCGGGACGACCAGGCCGGGTCCGGGTCGAGCTTCAGGACGACCGAGCTGAGGGCGGCGTCGGCGCCGAGCTTCACGGTCAGCGTCGAGGGGTGCCCGCTCGCCTCCCAGTAGGTGTTCGTGCTGCCGTCGTTGGCGTTGGGCGCGAAGTAGGTCTGGGTCGAGGAGGAGGCCTCGATCGGCTTCTTCAGGGCCAGGTTGGTGGCCGCTCTGGTCTTCGGTCCGGCTTCCGTCGGCGCCGCGTGGGCCGCGACGGGCAGGAGCCCGACGGCGGTCAGCGCGGCGACGAGCCAGAGGCTCGTGTTCCGCCGGTTGCGTTGTCTCCGTCTCACGGTGTGCCTCTCGGGGGGTCGGGGGCGGTTCCTGGTGGCTGATCCTGGCGTGGGCATGACAGATTGGCGGCTCACGGCCGCTGTGAACGCCTTCCTGCCGGGAGTGCGGGGCTCCCGGCCTCGCCAGTACTCAAGCGTCATCGACACAGGAGCGCAAGATATCGCGCAGTTATTGAAATGAATCGACATGAGAGTGGGCGGCTGTTGTCGAGTGGCCCGCGATCAGGACGTTCGGCGCCGATTGCTGCCCCTAAATGGGCACCATTCGTGACATGAGGCGCTGCTCTGGCGGCCCGCCACTGCTCGTAGAACTGGCTGAGCGCCACTCAGTAGGTCATGATTTTGCGTCCACGGCTATGGATTTTGCTCTCAGCGGCACGTGTCCCGTAATGCCCCGAGCGCCCGGCGGCGCGTGACCGTGAAGTGGCGGGGGCCGTCGCTGAAGTGGCGACCGCCCCCGCGCTGCCCGATGCTGATCTGGTGGCGAGCGCCCCGGCCTGTCATCGCGTCGCCCGCCCGAGGACAGGAGACGCGCGTGACCCTCACCTCCGCACACCCGGCGGGCCGCGATCCGCTCACCCTGCCCGGTCACGCGGGCCGGGCGGCCCGGTGGTTCGCCGACTTCGTCGACCGGGAAGCCGCCGACGTCCCCCTTCCGGGGCAGGCGACGGCCCGGCGGTTCGCGGTCCTCGCCGCACTGGGCAGGCGGGACTTGTCCCTGGTGCGCCTGGCGGAGGGGCACCTGGACGCCGCCGCGATCCTCGACGAGGTGGAGGACTCCCGGCCCGGTCCCGGGGAGCGCTGGGGAGTGTGGGCGGCACGCCCGCCCGGCCCCGGGGTACGCGCCACGCGCGGGCGGCACGGCTGGACGGTCAGCGGCGTCAAACCCTTCTGTTCCGGCGCCCGCGTCTGTACGCACGCCCTGGTCACCGCCGAGGCCGAGGACGGCTACCGGCTGTTCGCCGTCGAGGTGGCGCACCCGGACGTGACGCCGGTGGAGGGCACGTGGCCCGCGATCGGCATGGCGGGCAGTGACAGCCTGGATGTGTCCTTCGCCGATGTCCCGGCGCGTCCGGTGGGGGAGCCGGACGCCTATGTGGACCGACCGGGGTTCCAGCACGGCGGTATCGGCGTGGCGGCCTGCTGGCTCGGCGGCGCGCGGGCCGTGGCGGCGGTCCTGTACGAGCAGGCACGCGCGGGACGGCTGAACGAGCACGCCGCCGCCCATCTCGGCGCCGTCGAGGTGCTGTTGCACTGCGCCGACACCGTGCTGGGGCAGGCCGCCGCCGAGATCGACGCCGACCCCCTCGACGAGCGGGACCAGGCACGGGTGCGCAGCCTGCGCGTACGGGCCCTGATCGCGCACACCTGCACCGAGGTCCTGGACCGCGTCGGGCGGGCGACGGGCGCCCTGCCGCTGTGCCACGACGAGCGGCATGCCCGGGCCGCCGCCGACCTGACGGTGTACGTACGCCAGCACCACGCCGAGACCGACCTCGCCGCACTCGGCCACCTCGCGGCGAAGGAGCAGAGCGGCACGGAAACGGTCCGGGGCGGCGCCGAAACGGGCCAGGACGGCGCCGAGAAGATGCGGGGCGGCGCGGAGGCGGGCCGGTGAGCGCCGCCGCGTACCAGGCCGTCGGTGGACTGCGTCAGGACGCGGCGGCGGCGATCGACGCGCGGGGCACGGACGAGAGCGTCTGGGCGGCGGCCCACCTGCCAGGACGCCTGCCGCGGCTGAGCGTGCCGAGGACCGGTCCCGTCGTGGTCGTGGCCGCCCACCCCGACGACGAGGTACTGGGAGTGGGCGGCACGATCGCCGCTCTCGTCGCCGCCGGTGCGGGGGTCCACACCGTATGCCTGACCGACGGCGAGGCATCCCACGACGGTGGCGGGTCACCTCGGATCGAGGGCGGGCGAGGCACGGCCCGTGAGCGCCTGGCGGCCCGCCGTCGCGGCGAGCTGGCCGCGGCCCTCGCCGAGCTCGGCCCCCTGCCCGCACCCGTGCACGCGGCTCTGCCCGACACCGCGCTGGACGAGCACGAGACGGAAGCGGCAGCTGTGCTCGGCGGGCTGCTCGCCGCGACGGAGGCGGCACTCTGCCTGGCGCCCTGGGCCGGTGACCTCCACAGCGACCACGAGGCGGCGGGGCGCGCCGCCGCGCGCGCCTGCGCCCGGACCGGCACCACACGCTGGTCGTACCCGGTGTGGATGTGGCACTGGGCCCGCCCCGACGACCCGCGCGTGCCCTGGCACCGGGCCGCCGTCCTGCCCCTCGGCGCCACCGCGCGCCGACGCAAGAAGCGCGCCCTCGCCCGCTTTGCCAGCCAGCTGGAGCCACGCCCCGAGGGAAGAGTGGCGGTGCTTCCGCCGCACGAGCTCGCCCACCACACCCGCGCCTTCGAGACGGTGCTGCGGTGAACACCCCCGTCGGCTACTTCACCGACCAGTACGCCCGCTCGGCCGACCCCTGGCAGTTGGGCGAGCGCTGGTACGACCACCGCAAGTACGCCTTGACCATCGCGGCGCTGCCCCGCGCCCGCTACCGGCGTGCCTTCGAACCGGGCTGCTCGGTGGGCGTGCTGACCGGGCTCCTTGCCACCAGGTGCGACCACCTGCTGTCCACCGACCGCATCGCCTCCGCCGTCGGCACCACGCGCGAGCGCACCGCAGGCCTGGACCACGTCACCGTCGCGCGGATGACCGTCCCCGAGGAGTGGCCCGACACCACCTTCGACCTCATCGTCCTCTCGGAACTCCTCTACTACTTCGACGCCGCCACCCGCACCCGGCTGCTGCGCCTGAGCATCGACGGTCTCGGCGCGGGCGGTCACCTGCTCACGGTCCACTGGAACCACCCCGTGGCCGAACACACCTGTCCCGGACGCGACATCGCCGACCAGCTCACCGCGCTGCCGGGCCTCGCCCCGCTCGCCCGCTACGACGACCCCGACTTCACCCTCACCGTGCACGAACGCGTCACCACGTCCGGCCCGGCGCTGAGCCCGGCCCGCGCGGAGGGCCTCGCGTGATTCCCGCCGCCGTGGCCGTCGTGGTGCCCGCCCACAACGAACAGCACCGCATCGCCGACTGCCTGCGCAGCCTGCGTACGGCCGCCGCGCACGCCGCACCCCTGCCCGTGACGGTGGTCGTGGTGGCCGACGCCTGCACCGACGCGACCCGGCACATCGCCCTCGCCCAGGGCGCGTACGTGGTGACGACCGACGCCCGCAACGTAGGCGCCGCACGCGCCGTCGGCAGCGCACGGGCGCTGCACCTGTGCGCGGGCGCGGCCCCGGCCGTCTGGCTGGCCACGACCGACGCCGACAGCACCGTGCCACCGGCCTGGATCACCCACCAGCTCGCCTGGGCGCACCGGGGCTACGACGCCGTCCTCGGCACGATCCGGCTCACCGCGTCGGCCCGGCGGACGGCGCACGCGGCCCTGCACGACGCCGACTACTTCCACACCCGGCCGCCGCGCGACGCCGCCGCGTGGGCACACCCCCACATACACGGAGCCAACCTCGGTCTGTCGGCCGCCGCCTATGAGCGGATAGGCGGCTTCGCCCCGCTCCGGACCGGTGAGGACCGCGACCTCGTCACGCGGCTGGCCGCCGCGGGCCACCGTATCGCCCGCAGCGACCGGCATCCCGTGCAGACCGCGGCCCGCCTGCGCGGACGCGCCCCGGGAGGCCTCGCCGACCTCCTTGCCTCGCTCGCCCACGAAGGACGGGGGCTCACGGGCACCACACGGTACGACGCCGCGAGGCAGCGGTAAGGCGCTGGTCAGCCCTGGTCGGTCCGGTCATCCGCTCCCTCGGGGTGCCGACGTGCCGAGCGCCGCCTGAGCCACACCGGAAGGACGTACCAGCACGACGCGAACCAGAGGATCACGCCACCGGCCAGGATCTCCGCGAGGAGGTCCGGCAGGACGACATGGAGTATGAGCAGCACCGTCGAGCTGATGGTGAGCGCGAGGAGCACGAGCCCGCCCACCACGAGGCGCCCGGCCACGGTGACGAGGTCGTCCTTCATCCGCTGCCCCGCAAGCAGCCGGTGCAGGGCGACCGGCGCTATCAGCGCACCGGTGGCGGCCGCACCCAGGATGACGGTCATCACGTACACCGTGGTGTCGAACGCGCCGAGTTCCCGGAAGTGCGGGGTGAAGGCGACACTGAGCAGGAAGCCGAAGAGGATCTGCACGCCGGTCTGCGCGACGCGCGTCTCCTGAAGGATCTCGCCCCACCGCCGGTTGACCCGCTCATGGGACAGCTCGACCTGATCCGTACGCCGCGCCGCGGCAGACCCCTGCTCCTCGGCCGTCGGCCCCATGTTCATCACCGTCACCGGAAACCTCCTCTTTCCGGTCACATGTGCCCCCGGACCCCGGTCGCACGCGCACCGGCCCGCCGGAGCGGGCGGCACCATGTGGATCAGCACCGCATGCGGAGCCCCGGCACGCTGCGGAGACTGGAGGCATGGCAGAGCAACACGAACGGCGCGGCCGGTGCCGGAGCGTCCGCGTGGACGCGCACGAAGTCGCGACGACACCCGCCGGAGCCTGAGATGGGACTGCTCTCAGCGATCGCCCTCCTCCCGCTGGCCCCCGTGCGAGGCGTCATCCGGGTGGCGGAACGCCTGGGCGAGGCGGCGGACAGGGAACTGCACGAGCCCGGCGTGATCCGCGCCCGGCTCGCCGGACTCAACCGCGCCCTGGAGGACGGGGAGATCAGCGAGGAGCAGTTCGAACTGGAGGAGGAGCGGCTGCTCACCCTCCAGGAGGGCCGGGTGCTCGCTCTCCAGGAGGGCCGGGTGCTCGCCGCCGCGCCGACCGCGTCCGCCGGGGCACCGTCCCCCGCACTCCCTGCGGCCGGCTCAACCGTCCCCGGCGAGGCGAACACGGCGTTTGACCGCGCTGTCGCAGGATAACCGGTGGGTCTGCGACTTCGGCGCGGGCCTTCGCCAGGAAATCCGTGACTGGCGGTTGACGGCAGTCCCGGCCCACCCGGCGCGAGCACGCGGCATCTGGCTGCGGACGCATGACGAAGAGGGAGAGCAATGACAGACAGCACCCCCGCGACCACCAGCGACTCCGGTGCGCCGGCCGAGAGCGACGAGCATTCGCTCACGGTCGGTGCCGGTGGCCCCATCCTGCTCCAGGACTCGTACCTGATCGAACAGATGGCGCAGTTCAACCGGGAGCGCATCCCGGAGCGCCAGCCGCACGCCAAGGGCAGCGGTGCCTTCGGGCGGTTCGAGGTGACGCAGGACGTCAGCCAGTACACCAAGGCGGCGCTGTTCCAGCCCGGCACCGAAACAGAGCTGGTCATCAGGTTCTCGACGGTGGCCGGGGAGCGCGGCAGCCCGGACACCTGGCGCGACCCGCGCGGCTTCGCGGTGAAGTTCTACACCAGCGAAGGCAACTACGACATGGTCGGCAACAACACCCCGGTGTTCTTCGTCAAGGACCCGATGAAGTTCCAGCACTTCATCAGGTCCCAGAAGCGCAGGGCCGACAACAACCTGCGCGACCACGACATGCAGTGGGACTTCTGGACCCTGTCGCCCGAGTCGGCGCACCAGGTCACCTGGCTGATGGGCGACCGCGGCATTCCGCGGACCTGGCGCCACATGAACGGCTACAGCTCCCACACCTACATGTGGATCAACGCCCAGGGCGAGCGGTTCTGGGTGAAGTACCACTTCAAGACCGACCAGGGCGTGGAGCACTTCACCCAGCACGAGGGCGACCAGATGTGCGCCGCGGACACGGACTACCACACCCGTGATCTGTTCGAGCACATCAGGGACGGCGATTTCCCGAGCTGGACGCTGTACGTGCAGGTCATGCCGTACGACGAAGCGGCCACCTACCGGTTCAACCCGTTCGACCTGACCAAGGTGTGGCCGCACGGCGACTACCCGCTGATCGAGGTCGGCCGGATGACGCTGGACCGCAACCCCACGGACAACCACGCGGAGATCGAGCAGGTCGCCTTCCAGCCGAACAACTTCGTGCCGGGAATCGGACCGAGCCCCGACCGGATGCTGCTCGCCCGGCTGTTCTCGTACGCCGACGCCCACCGGTACCGGATCGGCGCCAACTACCAGCAGCTCCCGGTGAACGCGCCCGTCGTGCCCGTCAACACGTACTCCAAGGACGGTGCGATGGCCTATCGCAAGACCTCGGACCCCGTGTACGCGCCGAACTCCAAGGGCGGTCCCGCCGCGGACACCGAGCGGTACGGCACGCCGCCGAGCTGGTACGCGGACGGGGACATCACCCGTGCGGCCTACGTCGACCACGCCGAGGACGACGACTGGGGGCAGCCGGGCACGATGGTCCGCGAGGTCCTCGACGACGCGGCCCGCGACCGGCTGGTCGACAACGTCGTGGGGCACCTGCTCAACGCCGTGACCGAACCGGTCCTCCAGCGCGCCTTCGCCTACTGGAAGAACATCGACAAGACGGTGGGCGAGCGTATCGAGCAGGGGGTGCGCGCCAAGGCGAACGAGAAGGACCCCAAGGCCGCCGAGCAGGCGAACCCGGCTCGTACGAGCATGCAGCACAAGGCCTGACCGCCACGCGTGACCGGGGCCGCCTTCCGCACTCCGCGAAAGGCGGCCCCGTCCGCATGCACATCCCGGAAAGAGCCCATGGACTTCGCGCAGCGCACCATCGACATCGCCCGGCAGAACGTCGCCGAGGGCGGCAGGCCCTTCGCGACCGTCATCGTCAAGGACGGCGAGATCCTCGCGGAGTCCCCGAACAGGGTCGCCCAGAGCCACGACCCGACCGCCCACGCCGAGATCCTCGCCATCCGCGAGGCGTGCGTGAAGCTGGGCACCGAGAACCTGACGGGCGCCACCATCTACGTCCTGGCCCATCCGTGCCCGATGTGCCTGGGCGCGCTGTACTACTGCTCACCGGAGCAGGTCGTCTTCCTCACCACACGCGAGGCCTACGAGCCGTACTACGTGGACGACCGCACGTACTTCGAACTCTCCACCTTCTACGACGAGTTCGCCAAGGACCACACCGAGCGCCGCCTGCCGATGCGCCACGACGCACGCGAGGCCGCCACCGACGTGTACCGCTTCTGGCGGGACCGCAACGGCGGCGAGCGCCAGGTGACGGCCACCTGACGGGCCGGGGCCTACGCGGGCAGTCGCTCGCGTGTGTCGCGGCACGCGTCCGTCGGCGCGTCGTCGAGGCGGGAGCGGCTGATCTCGGCCCATACCGCGTCGAGGGACAGGCCGAGGACCTCGGCGATCGTCGCGATGGTCGGGAACGCCGGGGTGGCGACGCGGCCCGACTCGATCTTGCGGAGCGTCTCCGGTGAGACGTGCGCGTCCAGCGCGACCTCCACGATCGAGCGTTCTCCGCGGGCCCGGCGGAGGAGGGCGCCGAGCCGGCGGCCGCGTGCGACCTCTGCGGGAGTGAGCGGCAGTCTGACCATGACGCCGATTCTAATACCGGTATAGTTTGAACGGTATAGTTATTGGTAAGCGAGGAAAGCAGCGCATGATCGAGATCCTGAACCCCCACCTGCTGACCCGGGCGAAAGACACGGGCGCCCTGGTCGCGGACATCCTGCACACCCTGAAGGCCCGCAGCGAGATCGGCACGAACCTCCTCGACATCGACCAGTGGGCCAAGGAGATGATCACCGAAGCGGGCGCGGAGTCCTGCTACGTCGACTACGCGCCGTCCTTCGGCCGCGGCCCCTTCGGCCACTACATCTGCACGGCCGTCAACGACGCCGTGCTCCACGGACGGCCCCACGACCACACGCTCGCCGACGGCGACCTGCTCACCCTCGACCTCGCGGTCTCCCTGCGCGGAGTCGCCGCGGACGCCGCCATCAGCTTCATCGTGGGCGCCGCGCGGCCCCCGGAGAGCGTGGCCCTGATCGACGTGACCGAGCGCGCGCTGGCCGCGGGCATCGCCGCCGCCGGTCCCGGAGCCCGCGTCGGCGACCTCTCCCACGCCATCGGCACCGTCCTCGGCCAGGCCGGGTACGAGATCAACACCGAGTTCGGGGGGCACGGCATCGGATCGACGATGCACCAGGACCCGCACGTGGCTAACACCGGGCGGCCCGGCCGCGGTTACAAGCTGCGCCCCGGGCTGCTCCTCGCCCTGGAGCCGTGGGTCATGGCAGACACCGCCGAACTGGTCACCGACGCCGACGGCTGGACGCTCAAGAGCGCGACGGGCTGCCGCACGGCCCACAGCGAGCACACGATCGCGATCACCGAGGACGGCGCCGAGATCCTCACGCTGCCGACGCGTCCGTAGTCGCACCGGTGTCCGGCCGCCGCCGCACAAGGGCGGTGCGGCGGCGGCCGGGCGCGCGAGCGGCCGAGGCTCCCCCTCGGCCGGAATTCTCGCGCGAGATGCCCTCCGGGCGGCAGATGCGAGGCGCGGGAGGGCCTCGCGGGT
>NZ_JASKYR010001449.1:0-519 GCF_041028215.1 Streptomyces flavofungini | reverse complement strand
ACTCCGTGGGGCCGGGCGTCGCGGGGCCGGGCTTCGCGGGCTTCGTGGAGGCGGTGGGCCGGTCGGCGTCCGTGCCGTCCGACGAGGACGAACAGGCCGTCGCGGCGGTCGCGGCACACAGGACGAGTGCGGCGGAGGCCGCGGTGGTACGAAGACGCATGAGAATCCCCCTGTACGGACGCGCGGACACGCGTCCGCATCGTTAGTTGATCTACCTTGCCACATCGCGCGGCACGAAGAGCCGTGAAGGCGCGAAGAACCGTGAAGGCGCGAAGAACCGTGAAGGCGCGAAGAGCTCGCACCTAGGTCCACGCACTCCCCTCCCCATGCAACGCGGATGGGGGATTTCCCCGCGCTGACCTCGCTCGTTGACCGAGTGCTGATCTCGCAAGGACAGCGTGCACTGCCGGGGCGCCCCCGCTCCGGCGCGATGAAGAGGAGATACCTGTGCGTCGAATCAGTACGGTGCTGGCCCTGGCTGTGGCCGCCGGTGGTCTGGGCGCGTTCGCGGGCACGGCC
>NZ_JASKYR010001448.1:0-561 GCF_041028215.1 Streptomyces flavofungini | reverse complement strand
CCCCGGGGCCCGGCCAGCTCGATGTCCAGGCGTGCCGTGTGCGCCAGATAGCCCGATACCGGCGGCAGATCGGGCCGGGTGCCCCGCTCGAAGGCGCGGGCGGCGGCGAGCAGGTCGCGCACCAGCACACCGTAGGACCAGCCGTCGTTGATCGAGTGGTGGACGTTGAAGAGCAGCACCGGGGGCCGGCCCGCCGTGGTGAGGCAGCGCAGCCGGAACAGCGGCCCCGCGGCCAGGTCGAAGCGCAATCGGCCCTCTTCGGCGCGGGCCCTGGCGAGGGCGTCGTCGAACTCCTCGGGGGCGACCCGCTGGAAGCGGGGCCGCACCCGCAGCCGTCCCGCCGGACGGACGATCTGGAGGAGTTCTCCGGCGCCGTCGTCGCCCGACATCTGGAAGACGGTGCGCAGCGACTCGTGACGGTCCATCACAAAGCCGACGGCGGCTTCGAGCGCGGCGGGGTCGAGCGGCCTGGCGGGCTGGTAGGCCTCGACCATGTTGTAGGTGCGGATGGTCCCCTCGTCGAGGGACTCAAGGAGCCAGATGCGGGCTTGGGAGTGGGAG
>NZ_JASKYR010001447.1:0-573 GCF_041028215.1 Streptomyces flavofungini | reverse complement strand
GCCTGCACCTGCTGCTGTCGGCCCGCAGCGCCCGCGAACTGGACACCATGGCCGGTGAACTGGCCGAAGCGCTCACGGCTAAGGACGCCCCGGCGCTCGCCGACGCGGCGTACACCCTGCGCGTGGGGCGGGCCTGGCACCCCCACCGCCGAGCGGTGCGGGTGCCCGGTGATGACCCGCGGGCCGCCGCGGCCGCCCTGCGCGAGCACGCGACAACCCCCGAGGTGACGACCCTGCGCAAGGTGATCCTGGTGCCGCCCGCCGACGCACCGGACCATCCGGTGCTCGCCCGGCTCGGCACGGTCCTGCGGGGCCGCACCGAACGGGCCGCGCCCGGCCGCCCGCCACGCGCCGACCGGTTCGCGATCCTCGTCGGCCACGGCGCACCGGGGCCCGGACACCATGTCCTCCCGCTCGACACGGTCACCGGGGAACCCTCCGACGACGCGGTCGAGGCCGCGCTCACCGCTGCCTGGCTGCACGGGGCGGACGTGGMCTTCAGCGTCCTGGCCACCGGTGCGGGCCGCCGGGTCGCGCTGCCCGCCTACCCCTTCACCCGGGGCCGCTACTGGG
>NZ_JASKYR010001446.1:0-630 GCF_041028215.1 Streptomyces flavofungini | reverse complement strand
GTTCCGCCCCCGCACCGCTCTCCGGCCCCACCAGCACTTCACGTCGCACACCCCCATGAAGAACGCCCCGTGAAGGAGTACGCATGGACAAGAAGCGGAAGATAGCCGCGGCGATCGGTGCTGGTATGGCACCCGTCCTCGCCCTCACGCTGCCGACGGGTTCGGCCAGCGCGCACGGTTACGTCAACGCCCCCGCGAGCCGCCAGGCGCAGTGCGCCGCCAACACGGTCTCCTGCGGCGAGATCAAGTGGGAGCCGCAGAGCGTCGAGGGCCCCAAGGGCCTGCGGAGCTGCAGCGGCGGCAACTCCCGGTTCGCGGACCTGGACAACGACAGCAAGGGCTGGCGGGTCAGCGACGTCAGCAGGACGCAGACCTTCACCTGGACGTTCACCGCCCGGCACCGCACCGCGAACTACGAGTACTTCGTCGACGGCACCAAGGTCGCCACCATCAACGGCAACAACCAGCAGCCGCCCGCGACCGTCTCCCACCAGGTCAACCTCGGCAACTTCACCGGCAGGCACAAGGTCCTCGCCGTGTGGAACATCGGCGACACGTCCAACGCCTTCTACGCCTGCATCGACGTCAACATCCGCTGAGCGCTCCTCCCCCGTCCGTCGACCCCTCCGC
>NZ_JASKYR010001445.1:0-639 GCF_041028215.1 Streptomyces flavofungini | reverse complement strand
GCCCTGCGGGGCGCCGCTCTGCTGCGGGAAGCCGGGTGCGGACGGCGCGGACGGTCCGGACGGGCCCTGCTGCTGGAAGGCCTGCGGGCCACCGGGGCCCTGCTGACCGCCGGGTCCGGGATGTCCGGGCTGGCCGTGCTGGCCGGGGTGACCGTGCTGGCCGGGATGTCCGGGCTGGCCCGGCCTGCCGTCACCGTTGCCGCCGTTGCCATTGCCGTTCCCGAAGGGCGGGATCGGCTCGGCCGGGCGGTTCATCTGCGAGGGGCGCGAGCCCTGGTACTCGTACGGGCCCTGTCCGGGACCGCCGGGACCGGGACCGCCGGGACCGGGGCCGCCGGGACCGGGCGGCGGCTGGCGGAACTGCTGGCCGGGGTGCGGCGGCGGCATGCCGGGACCGCCGTGCGTGGCGGGCAGCGGCGGGTTCGGCGCGGCCGGGGTGTACGACGTGGCGGTGTTCGTCAGGAAGTTCCAGCGGCACTCCTCGCAGAACGGCGCGTTCGCCTCGCGGGGCGTGCGGCACTGCGGGCAGAGTTCCGCCTCGGGGCCCGGGTCCGGCACGGCGGCCAGGTGCGGGCGCCCGGGAGCGGGCTGCGAGAAGTCCGGGTCCTGGCCCGGGGGCGGCGGGGGATAGCCGTACCC
>NZ_JASKYR010001444.1:0-644 GCF_041028215.1 Streptomyces flavofungini | reverse complement strand
GTCCTGGTCCGCGACCTGGCCGAAATCGCGGTCCGGCGGCGGGGTGTGCGGAGGCGTCGTGTCCAGGCCGTAGTGGTGGTAGAGCTGGAGCTCCTGGGCGGGCGAGAGGTGGCGTCCGACCCCGAAGTCGGGGGCGTCCTTGATCAGGGCGCGGTCGTAGGGGATGCGCAGGGTGCCGTCGTCGACGAGTTCGCTGGGTTCGAGCGGCACGAACGCGTCACGGCTGAACAGGCCGGTGCGTATCGCGGCCCACTCCGGGGAGCCGGTGGCGTCGTCGAGATAGATCTCGTCGATCGTGCCGATTTTGGCCCCGTTCCGGTCGAACGCCTTCCGGCCGATCAGGTTGCGCGGATCGATGTCGGTCTGCACGGTCCCTCCAGCTGGTCGCGGGGTGTCGGGCACCGGGGAATCACCGGGAATGCGGACAACTCATCATTGTTCGTTCGTACTCACTACGAAAGAGCACTTCGCGGCAGGCGGCCACTTGAGGGATCGGCCATGGTCCTCGCTGGTAGGCTGGCGGTGGCCGCTGACCCCGTGCGGGAGAGCTCTCCGGACCGTGAATCCGGAGGCGCCGAAGGAGCAAATCCTCCCCGGAATCTCTCAGGCACCCGTACCGCACGGACGAGGTCACTCTGGAAAGC
>NZ_JASKYR010001443.1:0-803 GCF_041028215.1 Streptomyces flavofungini | reverse complement strand
CGCGGGGGCGCAGCACGCCGCGCCGACGCGGCACGCGGGACCGCCGACGACCGGTCCCGAGTACCTCGACATCCCCCGTGACGCCGACGCCGCCCTTCCCGGGCCGCAGCTCGGTGAGATCCCGCCGCAGGGCGGGGTGCCCTGGGGGTCCCCCGAGGTGCCGCAGGAGGACGCCTCTCAGGCAGCCCCGGAGGCCTCGGCAGCCCTTTCCACGGAGTCCTCCTCCGTGGAGTCTGTGGAGTCCTCCGTGGCTCCTCCCGTGACCGCTCCCGTCACCCCTCCCATGACAGAAGAAACGGTCGTCCCAGAGGCACCGGCCGCCCCTGCGGCCTCCGAAGTCCCCGTGGCCTCCGAAGTCCCGGACGTCACACAGGACTCGTACGCCACAGAGGGTGTCCCGCTCCAGAGCGCCCCGCTCCACGACGCGCCGCAGCCGCAGGACGCGGCGCCCGGTGCCGGGCAGCCCGCGTTCGCCGTCGCCTCGGCACAGCCGTGGGAGAGCGCCCAGGCCCCGCACCCCGAGGAGCCCGGGTTCGCCCCGGCCGCGCGGGCCGACGGGTTCGGCGTACAGCCCGGCTTCACGCAGGACGGCGGCCACCCTGCCGGGGCCCCGCACGCCCCGCAGGAGTCCTACGCCCCCGTCGAGGGCTCGCTCGGTGCCCAGACCCCCCCCCCCCCCCCCCCCCCCCCCCCCCCCCCCCCCCCCCCCCCCCCCCCCCCCCCCCCCCCCCCCCCCCCCCCCCCCCCCCCCCCCCCCCCCCCCCCCCCCCCCCCCCCCCCCCGGCCGCGCGGGCCGACGGGTT
>NZ_JASKYR010001442.1:0-850 GCF_041028215.1 Streptomyces flavofungini | reverse complement strand
ACCGCGTACAGCGCGGGCGCCTTCGCGATGAGACCGGACGTGTGCAGCTCGCGCACCGCGAGCGCGGCGCCCAGCAGCAGCGTTCCGTTGCCGACGGGCACGACGAGGACATCGGGCAGCCGCCGGCCCAGGGCCTCCCAGAGCTCGTGGCCCCCCCCCCCCCCCCCCCCCCCCCCCCCCCCCCCCCCCCCCCCCCCCCCCCCCCCCCCCCCCCCCCCCCCCCCCCCCCCCCCCCCCCCCCCCCCCCCCCCCCCCCCCCCCCCCCCCCCCCCCCCCCGCCTCCCGCCCCCCGTCGACGACTTCGAGCCGCGCGCCGTGCGCGCCGATCTGCTCCAGCTTCTTGGGCGAGGTGCCCGCGGGCACGTACACCGTGCAGGGGAGCCCGGCCCGCGCGCTGTACGCGGCGACCGACGTGCCCGCGTTGCCACTGCTGTCGGCGATGACCCGCTCCGGGCCGAGCCGCTGCGCGAGGGCGGCGAGCACGACCGCGCCCCGGTCCTTGAAGGAGAGCGTCGGCATCAGGAAGTCCAGCTTGGCCGAGATCCCGCCCGCCAGCTCGACGAGCGGCGTGCGGCCCTCGCCGAGGGAGAGCGCGGGCACGGGCAGGGGGAGTGTCTCCGCGTACCGCCACAGCGAGTTGACCCGCCCGGTGAGCGAGGTCAGGCGCGCGGGCGTGGGGGAGAAGTCGAGGTCGAGCGGGCCCCGGCAGACCGGGCAGGACCAGCGGAGCGTGCCCGCGGGGACGCGGGTTCCGTCGGTGGGGCAGAAGGCGTCGGGCAGGGCGGTCGTGGCAGTCATGCGCGCAGGCTATTGCGGCGTCCGGCGGTGGAGCGGGAGGGCGGCCGTGGGG
>NZ_JASKYR010001441.1:0-620 GCF_041028215.1 Streptomyces flavofungini | reverse complement strand
GCCACGGGCCGGTGGAGCGGCACCGGCCCGTGGCGGTGGGGACGGGCTCAGCGGGACGGCGGGCCGGAGTCCGAGGGTGCCGCGCCGTCCGCCGAGGGGTGGGCGTGCGCGGCGCGCAGGACCAGGGCGGCGCCTCGGACGGCCGCGGTGTGCGGTGCGGCGACGGCCCGCAGCGGCGCCCGCAGGCCGCGGATGAGCCGCCGGGTCAGATCGGGCCGCAGGGCGCCGCCACCGGCCAGCAGGGCACCCCGGCTCAGCGCGTCGGCGGTGACCGGGGTGCGGTCCTGCCGGAGCATCGAGGTGATCATGGCCGTGACGGCCTCGCCGATCTCCGCCGACGCGTCGGCACCGGTCAGGTCGGTGGTGCCCAGAGCGGTGCGGCGGGCGTCGAGGACGAGACCGTCGTCGAGCAGGACGACTTCGGTGAGATGGGCGCCGATGTCGATCACGAGCAGCGGGCGGTGCAGATCGGCGTCGGCGGCCAGCGCGATCGCGCGTGCGGCGGGCACGGTGAGCACCGCGCGCGGGCGCAGCACCTGCACGGCCGTGCGGGCGCGCGCACGGTAGACGGGGCCGTCGAGCACGGGGGYGGTGACGACGACCAGGGGGCGGGTGAGGCG
>NZ_JASKYR010001440.1:0-657 GCF_041028215.1 Streptomyces flavofungini | reverse complement strand
CCCGGCCCGGCTCCCAGCCGCACAGCGGGGGCTTCCGGGCCGACCTGGTCCAGGGCTGGCGCGAGTTCAGGGCCCGCACCTGGCTCTGGGGCGTCATCGCGGTCTACAGCGTGCTGATGATCACCACCATCGGCCCCACCGTGCCGCTGGTGGCGACCCTGGTGGTGGGGGAGCACGGCTCGGGAGCCTACGGCCTGGTGAACTCCGCGCTCGGCGCGGGCACCGTCGTGGGCGGCCTGATCGCCCTGCGCCTCCGCCCCCGCCGCATGCTCCGCGCCGGGAGCTTCGCCCTGATCGCGTACTGCGCGTTCCCCACGCCCGTCGGCGCCGGGTCCGGCGTCCCGCTGATGGCGGCGGGCGCGGCCGTCGCGGGCGCGGGCGCGTCCTTCTGGGGCGTGATGTGGGCGACGAGCGTGCAGACCCAGGTCCCGCCGGACGTCCTGAACCGCATCCACGCGTACGACGTAGCAGGTTCGCTCGCGATGCTCCCGGTGGGCCAGGCGCTCGCGGGCCCCGCGGCGAGCGCCTTCGGCGCCGAGGCGGTCCTGGTCACGGGCGGCGCGATGACGGTCGTGGTCGCCCTGGCGCTGCTGTCGGTGCCTGCGATACGGGGCTTGGTCAGGGCCGACGGACACGGCCTCGGGTACGGGGACGGAC
>NZ_JASKYR010000144.1:0-11011 GCF_041028215.1 Streptomyces flavofungini | reverse complement strand
CCGGTGGGCCCTATCGCATTCGCTTGCTCACGAGACTGCTCCCTTGAGGACCAGGACCCCAGGGCTGTGCAGGGGTCCGCGCTTGCCATACGCCTTGCTGCGTACGGCCTGGTCTTCACCCGGGGCACCCCGCCACGGACGGAGGGTTGCCGGACAGCGGGCCGGGGCCGTAGTCGCTGTCACTCATGACCTGTGCAGCATCCTGCCACACGATCTTCCCGACGCAAGGCGCGGTCCAGAATCCGGACTGCGCCCTGCGTCACACCGGCCGGCTGCCGGTCAGCGGTTGCTGGCAGCCACCCAGCGCTCCAGGGCCCGCTTCGCCGCCCCGGAGTCGATCGACTCCGCGGCCCGCGCCATGCCCTCGCGGAGCTGCTCCGCCAGGCTGCCCCTGCCCTGTGCGAGAGCGGCCAGGGCCGCCGCGGAGTTCAGGAGCACCGCGTCGCGCACCGGACCGCTCTCGCCGTCCAGCAGCCGCCGGGCGACCTCCGCGTTGTACGAGGCGTCGGCGCCGCGCAGCGCCTCCACGGGCACCAGGCCGATGCCGACGTCCCGGGGATCGAAGGCCTCCTCGCGGACGGCGCCGTCGCGCACCACCCAGACGCGTGACGTCGAGGTCGTCGTCAGCTCGTCGAGGCCGTCGTCACCGCGGAAGACCAGCGAGGAGTTGCCGCGCTCGGCGAAGACGCCGGCCACCACGGGCGCCATCCGCGCGTCGGCGACACCCACCGCCTGGGCGCGCACCCGGGCCGGGTTGGTGAGCGGGCCGAGCAGGTTGAAGACGGTGCGGATGCCGAGCTGGCTGCGCGCGGCACCGGCGTGCCGCAGCGCCGGGTGGAACTTCACCGCGAAGCAGAAGGTGATCCCCGCCTCCTCCGCGACCTCGACCACCCGTTCGGGCGTGAGCTGGAGGTTGACGCCGAGCTTCTCCAGGACGTCGGAGGCGCCGCTGGCGGAGGACGCGGCGCGGTTGCCGTGCTTGACGACCTTCGCGCCGGTGCCCGCGATGACGATCGCCGACATGGTGGAGATGTTCACCGTCTTGGCGCCGTCGCCGCCCGTGCCGACGATGTCGACCGTCTCGCCCGGCACCTCGATCACGTTGGCGTGCTCGTACATCGCCCGGACCAGGCCGGAGATCTCCTCCACGGTCTCGCCCTTGGCCCGCAGCGCCACGACGAAGCCCGCGATCTGCGCCTCGGTGGCCTCGCCGCGCATGATGCGGTCCATGGCCCAGGCGGTGTCGTCGGCGCTCTGGTCGCGCCCGTCGAGCAGGCCGTTCAGTACGTCGGGCCAGGAACGGCCCGCCGCGGTGGTGCCTCCTGCGGGGGTCACAGCGCTCATAGCCGCTCCTGGTGTTCAGTCCGGAAGGAAGGGGCCCGGGACAGCCGGGGTGGGACCACCCTATCCAGCCTCGGGGACGGCAAAGAGCCCCGTCCATGCAATGGACGGGGCTCTCGCCGTGGCGACCTGTGGTCAGTGGAGTCTCAGTCGATCAGTGGTGGCCGTGGCCGCTCGTGATCTCCTTGTACTCCTCGGCAGTGGGCTTGGGGATCTGGCTGTCCTCCCCGTAGTAGCCCTTGGAGAGCTTGGCCCGCAGCTTCTGCGAACCGGTGACCTTGCGCTCGACACCGTTCTCGTCGACCGCCGGGCCGATCTCGACCGGCTTGTACTGCTCGTGCGCGGTGAGCGTGTGGAGCTGGTCCTTGCCGAGCGGCTCGTGGATCTCGATGAACTCGCCGTGCGGCAGGCGCTTGATGATGCCCGACTCGCGGCCGTGCAGCACCTTGTCCCTGTCGCGGCGCTGGAGACCCAGGCAGATCCGCTTGGTGACGATGAACGCGATGACCGGGGCGACGAAGAAGCCGATCCGGACGAACCAGGTGATGGCGTTGATCGACAGGTGGAAGTGGGTGGCCCAGAGGTCGTTTCCACCACCGATCAGCAGCACCAGGTACCAGGTGATCCAGGCGACACCGAAGGCCGTACGGGTCGGGACGTTGCGCGGGCGGTCCAGGATGTGGTGCTCGCGCTTGTCGCCGGTGACCCAGGACTCGATGAACGGGTAGACCGCGATCGCGACCAGGACCAGCGGGAAGATGACCAGCGGGATGAACACGCCCAGGACGAGCGTGTGGCCCCAGAGGTTGATCTCCCAGCCCGGCATGACACGGATCAGGCCCTCGGAGAAGCCCATGTACCAGTCGGGCTGGGCGCCCGTGGACACCTGGTCCGGACGGTACGGTCCGAGCGCCCAGATCGGGTTAATCGAGGCGATCGCCGAGATGGCCGCGATCACACCGAAGACCAGGAAGAAGAAGCCTCCGGCCTTCGCCATGTAGACGGGCAGCAGCGGCATGCCGACGACGTTCTTGTTGGTCTTGCCGGGGCCCGCGAACTGCGTGTGCTTGTGGTAGAAGACCAGGATCAGGTGCGCCACCATCAGGCCCAGCATGATGCCCGGCAGCAGCAGGATGTGCACCGAGTAGAAGCGCGCCACGAAGTCGCCGCCGGGGAACTCCCCGCCGAACAGGAACATCGACAGGTACGTGCCGACGACCGGGACGGACAGGATCGCGCCCTGCATGAAGCGGACACCGGTGCCGGAGAGCAGGTCGTCCGGGAGCGAGTAACCGGTGAAGCCGGTGAACATGCCGAGGACGAAGAGCAGGAAGCCGAACAGCCAGTTGACCTCACGCGGCTTGCGGAAGGCACCCGTGAAGAACACGCGCATCATGTGCACGAACATGCCGGCGAGGAAGATCAGCGCCGCCCAGTGGTGGATCTGCCGGATCAGCAGACCACCGCGCACATCGAAGGAGATGTGCATGGTCGAGTTGAACGCCTCCGACATCAGCTGTCCCTGGAGCGGGACGTAGCTGCCGTGGTACTCCACCTCGTTCATCGACGGGTGGAAGAACAGCGTCAGATACACACCCGTGAGGATGATGATGATGAAGCTGTACATGCAGATCTCGCCGAGCATGAAGGACCAGTGGTCCGGAAAGATCTTGCGCATGTTGGCCTTGGCCAGGGAGTAGATCCCCAGTCGGCCGTCGGCCCAGTCGGCCACCCGCTCACCGGCGGGCGCCTTCTTGCCGGAGTTGCTCGCGCCGCTCGCGCCGTGCGCGTCGTTGGTGGGGTTGGTGCTCATCCGCGCTCCCAGAAGGCAGGACCGACGGGCTCTTCGAAGTCGCCGAGCGCTTCGAGGTAGCCCTCCTCGTTCACGCCGATGCGCAGCTGCGGCAGCGCGTGACCGGCCGGGCCGAAGATGACTCGGGCACCGTCGGAGAGGTCGAAGGTGGACTGGTGGCACGGGCAGAGGACGTGGTGCGTCTGCTGCTCGTACAGGGAGATCGGGCAGCCCACGTGGGTGCAGATCTTGGAGTAGGCGACGACGCCCTCGTGCGACCACTCCAGCTCGCGCTTGTCCTTGATGTTCTCCGGCTGGATCCGGACGATCATCAGGGCGGCCTTGGCGATCTGGGTCTGGAAGTCGTGGTCGTGCTCCGACATGCCCTCGGGCATGGCGAACGTCAGCGATCCGACCTGCACGTCCGAGGGACGCAGCGGCTCGTGCGTGTTCATGTTGACGAGCTTCTTGCCCTTGGCCCACTTGGTGTGCCGGAGCTTGTCCTCGGGCAGCGGACCGAGGTCGCGCAGCAGGACGACACCGGAGAGCGGGACCAGGGCCAGCGCGCCGAACATCGTGTTGCGGATCAGCTTGCGCCGGCCGAACTGCGACTCCGCGGCACCGGCCTTGAAGTCGGCCATGACCTTGGCCTTGACCTCGGGCTCGGCCTCGATGGGGTGCCGGTCGTCGGCGACCTCCACGTCGGACATCAGGGTGCGGGCCCAGTGGACCGCGCCCGCGCCGATGCAGAAGAGCGCCAGACCCAGGGTCAGGCCCAGGGCGAGGTTCAGACCGCTGACGTGCCCGATCGGCCAGACGAAGACGCTCTTGTCCGCCGGGATGGCCACGAACGAGGCGATGAAGCCGACGGTGGCCAGCATGGACAGCATGAACAGGAACGCGATCGCCCGCTCGGAGCGCTTCGCGGCCCGCTCGTCGATGTCCTGGATGCGGTGCTCGTGCGGCGGAAGGCCCGGGTCGGCGAACGGGTTCTCGTCCGCGACGGCTACCGAGCCGTGCTCGGTGTCCTGCTCAGCCGGCAGGTTCTTCTCTTCTGGAATCTCTTGGCTACTCATGACTTCTTGGCCTTTGCGGTCCGAGCGGCGACCCACACGGCGACCGCGATCAGGGAACCGAGACCGAAGATCCAGCCGAAGAGGCCTTCACTGACCGGACCCAGACCACCCAGCTTCAGACCGCCAGGGCTCTCGGTCTTCTCGCCGTTGACCGCGTCGAGGTACGCGATGATGTCCTTCTTCTCCTTCTCCGGCATCGTCGTGTCGGGGAAGGACGGCATGTTCTGCGGGCCGGTCTGCATGGCCTCGTAGATGTGCTTCGGGGAGACATCCTCGAGCGGCGGCGCGAACTTGCCGTGCGTGAGCGCACCACCTTCACCGGTGAAGTTGTGGCACTGCGCGCAGTTGGTGCGGAACAGCTCGCCACCCTTGGCGATGTCCGCCCCGTCCGGGCTGTACTGCTTCTCGGTCGGGACCGAGGGACCGGCGCCGAGCGAGGAGATGTACGCCGCGAGCTGGTCGATCTGGGCCTGGTTGTAGATGACCTTCTTCTTGGGCGCCTGGGCGCCCTGCTGCTGGAGCGGCATGCGCCCGGTGCCGACCTGGAAGTCGACGGCTGCGGCGCCCACGCCGACCAGGCTCGGACCGTCGGAGGAGCCCTGACCGCCGGTTCCGTGGCAGCTGGAGCAGCCCACGGCGTAGAGCTTCTTGCCCTCGTCGATGGCGAGGGACTGGGCGGTGTCGTCGGCCTGCGCCTTGTCCGCCGGCGCGAACGCGGCGTACAGCCCCCCGGTGGCCGCCAGCGCGAGGAGTAGGACGACGACCGCCGCCAGCGGATGGCGTCGTCGTGCGGAGAGCTTTTTCACGGATTACCCCGGTGTCAGGATCTTCTGCGTCGATACTTCTGGGATGTGTCGGTACGTCGCGTGAGCGACCCCGCCGATTACTTGATCATGTAGATCGTGGCGAAGAGGCCGATCCAGACCACATCGACGAAGTGCCAGTAATAGGACACGACGATGGCTGCGGTCGCCTGTTCATGGGTGAACTTCCTGGCCGCGTAGGTGCGGCCGAGGACCAGCAGGAAGGCGATCAGGCCGCCTGTCACGTGCAGTCCGTGGAAGCCGGTGGTCAGGTAGAAGACCGAGCCGTACGGGTCGGACGAGAGCGAGAGGCCCTCGTGCTTGACCAGCTCGGTGTACTCGTACACCTGACCGCCGATGAAGATCGCACCCATGATGAAGGTGACGATGAACCACATCCGGAGCTTCTTCACATCGCCACGCTCAGCGGCGAACACGCCGAGCTGACACGTGAGGGAGGAGAGCACCAGGATCGTGGTGTTCGTCGCCGAGAACGGGAAGTTGAGGGCCGAGGCCATTTCCTTCCAGTGATCAGGACCTGTCACCGATCGCAGGGTGAAGTACATCGCGAAGAGGGCCGCGAAGAACATCAGCTCGGAACTCAGCCAGATGATGGTTCCGACGCTGGTGAGGTTCGGTCGATTGACCGGCGGGTGCGCGTGCCCGGTATCTACTGTCGTTGCTGTCGCCACGACCGACATTATGTCGGTCGCTTATCCCGCCCTCACCCCGGGGGGTGCCGTTCGGAGTGTCTGTGGGGTGTGTCCTGCCCGTATGGCCCATCGCGGGGCCTTCCGAACCGGTGTTGACGGGGTGTCGGGAGGAGTAGCATCCGCGCATCGGACCCCGATCCCATGACGGCACAGCTCAGCACTGCTCGACGCACTGACGTACTGGAGGAACAATGCAGCCGACCGCCACGGTGCTGGTCTACAGCGACAACGCGAGCACCCGCGAGCAGGTCCGGTTGGCCACCGGCCGCAGGCCCGCCACGGACGTCCCCGAGGTCGAGTTCATCGAGTGCGCCACGCTGCCCGCGGTCCTCAAGCAGCTCGACGAGGGCGGCGTGGACGTCTGTGTGCTGGACGGCGAGGCGAAGCCCGCGGGCGGCATGGGCGTGTGCCGCCAGATCAAGGACGAGATCTTCCGGGCGCCGCCGGTCCTGCTGCTCATCGGGCGCCCCCAGGACGCCTGGCTGGCCACCTGGAGCCGCGCGGAGGCGGCGGTGACCCTGCCGGTCGAGCCGGTGGAGTTCGCGGACGCCCTGGCCGCCCTGCTCCGCAGCCGCCTGGCCGTCGAGGCCTGATCCAGCGGCCCCACCCGTACGGCGGAGGGCCCCGCGCGTCGGCGCGGGGCCCTCCGTGCTGTTCTGCGGGGCCGCTAGACGCCCGGCCGCAGCCGGGCCGCGTCGACGGCCGCGGGGCCCTCCTTGGTGCCCGCGAGGAGCGCGCTGCCCTGGCGCCACTTCTTCCAGCCCATGTTCCAGTCGCCGAGGCCGTTGCCGAACGTCGGCATGTCCTCGCCGGAGCTGTTGACCGTCCTGGTGATGTCACCCTGCCGCACGGTCTCGAAGAACCAGGCGGCGTTGCCCGTGCTCATCCCCACGCAGCCGTGGCTGACGTTGGCGGAGCCCTGGGAGCCCACGGACCAGGGCGCGGCGTGCACGTATTCACCCGTGTCGGTGAGCCGGGTGGCGTAGTACACCGGCAGGTTGTACGACTCCGACGAGCCCTCGGCGATGCCGATGCTGGTGCCGCGCATGCGTACGAAGTACTCCTTGCCGAGCACGACCTTGACGCCGTTGCGCGTGGAGTAGCCGGGCTTTCCGGTGGTCACCGGGATCGAATTGATCTCCTCGCCGTTGCGGTAGACCGTCATCGTGTGCGAAGCGGCGTCCGTCACGGCCTCCACCCGGTCCCCCGTGGTGAACCTGAGCGGCTTGGTCGCGGCCCCCCACAGCTTGTCGTTGATCTTGAGGCCGCCGAGGTTGCTGGAGACGCTGACCGTGGCGTGCGTGGGCCAGTACTCCTTGGGGCGGTAGTGCAGCGTCTCGCTGTCCACCCAGTACCAGGAGCCCTCGGTGGCGGGCGTGGACCTGACCTTCAGGGCCCGCTCCACGACCGCGCGGGCCTGCTTGCCCTTCACCGGGGCGCTGAGCGAGGCGGTGACGGGCTGGCCGACGCCGTACTTGCCCGCCTCGGGGCCGAAGACCACCTTCAGCTGCTTCTTCTTGGGGGGCTCGAGGGTGTCGAAAGTCATGATCTTGCGGCCGGGCGCGCCGTCCTCGTCCTCGGTGCTCACCCGCACCGAGTAGTGGGCGCCGGCCGCGAGCGGCGAGGTGCTGTGCCAGCGGGCGCCGTCGGCGTCGAGTTCACCCGCCACGTGGCGGCCCGCGGCGTCGGTGGCGGTCACATCGGTGATGCGGCCGTCGTCGCCCTCCGCGGTGACTTCGAGGGGCTTGTCCGGGTCGGCCTTCTGGCTGCCCGCGGGGGCGTTGAAGGAGATCTGGCCGGCCGCGTCGTACGGCTGCGCCGAGAGCGGATGGCCGTCGGAGCTGCCGCATGCCGTGGTGCCCGCACCGAGGGCGGCCACCAGCAGCGTGCAGCTCACAACCGTACGAGTACGCGGTGACTGGCTCATAAGCACACGGTAGGGAGAATCGCCGGGTACGGCGCGCCGAAGTGACCCGTACGGGGGCAGGGCGGCGGCACGCCGAAGGGCCCGGACCTCCGCGAGGAGTGTCCGGGCCCTTCGGGCGCGTCGGGAACTACGGACTCACTGGGTCTGGTTCTCGCCGCGGTAGTACTCGAAGACCCAGCCCCAGAGGCCGATCAGCAGCATCGGGGCCGAGAAGTAGAGCAGCCACCAGCCGAACGCGACGCCCATGAAGGCGAGCGCGCCACCGACGGCCAGGGAGAGCGGCTGCCAGCTGTGCGGGCTGAAGAAGCCCACCTCGCCGGCCTCGTCCGCGACGTCGGCCTCCTTGTTGTCCTGTGCGGAGGCGTCGACCCGCCGGGCCGTGAAGGCCAGGTAGTAGCCGATCATGATGCACAGGCCGAAGGCCAGGAAGAGCGCCGTGGTACCGGCCGGCTCCTTCGACCACACGCCATAGACGATCGCCATGGCGAGGACGAAGACGCTCAGCCAGATGAACATCTTGCCCTGGATCTTCACTTCGCGGCCTCCTTGTCGCCGCCGAACAGCGCGGTGTCCTTCTGGCCGTCGTTCTCGATCTGGCCGAGGGCCGCGATGTCCGGGTGGTGCAGGTCGAAGGCCGGCGATTCACTGCGGATGCGCGGCAGCGTGACGAAGTTGTGCCGCGGCGGCGGGCAGGACGTCGCCCACTCCAGCGAGCGGCCGTAGCCCCACGGGTCGTCGACCGTGATCTTCTTGCCGTACTTGGCCGTCTTCCAGATGTTGTAGAAGAACGGCAGGATCGACAGGCCGAGCACGAACGAGCAGATCGTCGAGATCGTGTTCAGGGCGGTGAAGCCGTCCGCGGCGAGGTAGTCCGCGTAGCGACGCGGCATGCCCTCGGCACCGAGCCAGTGCTGCACCAGGAACGTGCCGTGGAAGCCCACGAACAGCGTCCAGAACGTGATCTTGCCGAGGCGCTCGTCGAGCATCTTGCCGGTGAACTTCGGCCACCAGAAGTGGAAGCCGGAGAACATCGCGAAGACGACGGTGCCGAACACCACGTAGTGGAAGTGCGCCACCACGAAGTACGAGTCCGAGACGTGGAAGTCCATCGGGGGCGAGGCGAGGATGACGCCCGTCAGGCCACCGAAGGTGAAGGTGATCAGGAAGCCGACCGCCCAGAGCATCGGGGTCTCGAAACTCAGTGACCCCTTCCACATCGTGCCGATCCAGTTGAAGAACTTCACGCCTGTTGGCACGGCGATCAGGAACGTCATGAAGGAGAAGAACGGCAGTAGTACGCCACCGGTGACGTACATGTGGTGCGCCCACACCGTCACGGAGAGACCCGCGATGGCGATGGTGGCGCCGATCAGGCCCATGTAGCCGAACATCGGCTTGCGGGAGAAGACCGGAATGACCTCGGAAATGATGCCGAAGAATGGCAGCGCGATGATGTACACCTCTGGATGGCCGAAGAACCAGAAGAGGTGTTGCCAGAGCAATGCTCCGCCATTTGCCGCGTCGAAGATATGGGCCCCGAATTTGCGGTCCGCCTCAAGGGCGAACAGCGCGGCGGCGAGCACCGGGAAGGCGAGCAGCACGAGAACGGCCGTGAGCAGCACGTTCCACACGAAGATCGGCATGCGGAACATGGTCATGCCCGGCGCGCGCATGCAGATGATCGTGGTGATGAAGTTGACCGAGCCGAGGATCGTGCCGAAGCCGGAGAAGGCCAGACCCATGATCCACATGTCGGCGCCGACACCCGGCGACCGGACCGCGTCCGAGAGCGGGCTGTAGGCGAACCAGCCGAAGTCGGCCGCACCGTTCGGCGTGAGGAAACCGCCGACCGCGATGAGCGAGCCGAAGAGGTACAGCCAGTAGGCGAACATGTTCAGCCGCGGGAAGGCGACGTCGGGCGCGCCGATCTGGAGCGGCATGATCCAGTTCGCGAAACCGGCGAACAGCGGCGTCGCGAACATCAGCAGCATGATCGTGCCGTGCATCGTGAACGCCTGGTTGAACTGCTCGTTCGACATGATCTGCGTGCCCGGGCGGGCGAGCTCGGCGCGCATGAAGAGCGCCATCACTCCGCCGATGCAGAAGAACGCGAACGATGTGACCAGGTACATCGTGCCGATCGTCTTGTGGTCAGTGGTGGTCAGCCACTTGATGACGACGTTTCCCGGCTGCTTGCGCCTGACCGGCAGCTCGTTCTCGTACGAGTCCGTTGCTGCTGCCGCGGCACCCTGGGGTTCGTTGAGGATGCTCACAGGTTGTTCGTCTCCCGGTTCTTCTCGTGGCCCGTCTGCTCGATGCCGGCCGGGATGTAACCGGTCTGGTTCTTCTTCGCGAGGTCTTCCAGATGCTTCTGGTAGCGCTCGGGAGAGACGACCTTGACGTTGAAGAGCATCCGGGAGTGGTCGACGCCGCAGAGCTCGGCGCACTTGCCCATGAAGGTGCCCTCCTTGTTGGGAGTCACCTCGAAGGCGTTGGTGTGGCCCGGGATGACGTCCTGCTTCATGAGGAACGGCACCACCCAGAAGGAGTGGATGACGTCACGCGAAGTCAGGACGAAGCGGACCTTCTCGCCCTTGGGGAGCCACAGGGTCGGGCCGGGGTTGCCGTTCTGGGGGTTCCGCTCGCCGGGCGTGCCGACGTCGTAGACACCGCCGGCGTTGGCCGGGAAGGCGTCGCGGAAACGCTTCGGAATGGCGTCCAGGTCCTTGGAGGTCTTGGCGTCCTCCTTGTTGGAACCCTTGACGTTCTCGACGTAGTTGAAGCCCCAGCTCCACTGGAAGCCGACCACGTTGATGGTGTGGGCGGGCTTCTCCTCCAGCTTGAGGAGCTTCGACTCGTCCCGTGCCGTGAAGTAGAAGAGCACGGAGACGATGATGAGGGGCACGACCGTGTACAGCGCCTCGATGGGCATGTTGTACCGGGTCTGCAGAGGTACTTCCACCTTCGTGCGGCTGCGCCGGTGGAAGATGACGCTCCACAGGATCAGGCCCCAGACCAGCACGCCCGTGGCGAGCGCTGCCGCCCACGAGCCCTGCCAGAGGGAGAGAATCCGCGGAGCCTCTTCCGTTACCGGGGTGGGCATTCCAAGGCGGGGGAAATCCTTGTATGTGCAACCGGTGGCGGTCGCCAGGATCAGGCCCGCAGTCAGCACCTGCGGCAGCTTCCGCCGCATCGGGCGCCGCGACGAGCGGTCGGAGCCGTTGGGACTCACGTAGCGCCTTCCCGAGAGTCTCGCCCGCGCGGTCGGCTGCGGCCTTACTCGCTGGTCGGTCGCCGCCCTGCGGCGGGCAGGGGTTTGGATGTTTATGCGGACCAAACCCTACTGGACGCTATTTGGG
>NZ_JASKYR010001439.1:0-863 GCF_041028215.1 Streptomyces flavofungini | reverse complement strand
CGCCCGCCCTGGCCGTTGCCCTGCCCGGTCAGACAGCCGTACCCGGACAGCGGCCGTCCCGCACGCCCCGTGGCCAGGCAGAGGTTGATCCACGCCCCGACGGTGTCGGTGCCCTTGGACTGCTGCTCGGGTCCGCGCGCGGTCAGCACCATCGAGGCCTCCGCGTCGCAGAAGAGCCGCGCGGCCTCCCGCAGCCGCGGCACGGGCACCCCGGTGATCCGCTCGACGAGTTCGGGCCAGTGCGCCATCGCCGCCGCCCGAGCCTCCTCCCATCCGCTGGTGCGCTCCGCGATGAACGCCTCGTCCGTGCGGCCCTCCGCCACGACCAGGTGCAGCAGGCCGAGCGCGAGCGCCAGGTCCGTGCCGGGGCGCGGCGCCAGATGCAGATCGGCCTGCTCGGCGGTGCGCGTGCGCCGGGGGTCCACGACGATCAGCGTGCCGCCGTTCTCCCGGAGTTCGGTCAGATACCGCAGCGCGGGCGGCATCGTCTCCGCGAGGTTCGACCCGACGAGGATCACGCATCCGGTGCGCGGGATGTCCTCCAGCGGGAACGGCAGCCCCCGGTCGAGCCCGAACGCCCGCTGCCCCGCCGCCGCTGCCGACGACATGCAGAACCGTCCGTTGTAGTCGATCTGCGACGTCCCGAGCACCACCCGCGCGAACTTGCCCAGCGCGTACGCCTTCTCGTTCGTCAGGCCGCCGCCGCCGAACACCCCGCACGCGTCCGCGCCATGTGCCGCCCGCGTGCGGGACAGCTCGCCCGCGATCCGGTCCAGGGCGTCCTCCCAGGTGGCCGGGGCGAGTCTGCCGGGGGCCGGGTCCCGCACGAGGGGCTCGGTCAGGCGCACCCGCGAGGAGAGCAC
>NZ_JASKYR010001438.1:0-570 GCF_041028215.1 Streptomyces flavofungini | reverse complement strand
GACGGACCCGGCCCGCGCCTGCCCGTCCGCCCGCACACTGGTGTTCATCAGGGTCTCCGTCATCCCGTACCGCTCGATGACGGTCCGTCCGGTCACCGCCGTGATCCGCTCACGGTCGCGCGCGGCGAGCGCGGCCGAGCCCGACACGAGCAGGCGCGCACCGGCCAGCGCCCCGGCGAGCACGAGGTCCGGGGCTCCGGACGCGGGCGCGAGGGCCTCCGCGACGCGGTGGTACATCGTCGGCACCCCGAACAGCATCGTGGCCCCCGAGTTCAGCTCACGCGCCACCCCCTCGGTGCTGAACCGGCCGAGGTGCCGCATCGCCCCGCCGCGCCGCAGCGGTCCGAGGACGCCGAGGACGAGTCCGTGTACGTGGAAGAGGGGCAGCGCGTGTACGAGGACGTCGTCCTCGCTCCACTGCCAGGCGTCCTCCAGAGCGTCGAGCGTGCTGGTCACGGCCCTGCGCGGGAGCACGGCGCCCTTGGGCGGTCCCGTGGTGCCGGAGGTGTAGACGATCAGTGCGGGGTGGCCGGGGTCCGGCTCAGCGGGCGGCGGCGGGGCCGGTGCGGT
>NZ_JASKYR010001437.1:0-597 GCF_041028215.1 Streptomyces flavofungini | reverse complement strand
GGGGAGGCACGCTGATGCCGCCGGGAGTGCGTCTGGTGCAGAAGGTGTCCTCCACCCGCGCCTTCGCGAAGGTCGCGCCGCACCTCATCCCCGCGATGGACCGCGCGGTGCACCGCCTCACCCGGGGGAAGGTGCTGCTCAGCGCCCAGATGCTGCCCGGCGTCATCCTGACCGCGCGCGGCGCGAAGAGCGGCCTCGCCAGGCGTACGCCGCTGGCCTGCATGCCCGACGGGGCGAGGGGCGGCTGGGTTCTCGTCGGGTCCAACTTCGGGCGCCCGGGGCACCCCGCGTGGACCGCGAATCTGCTCGCCCATCCGGACGCGGAGGTCAACTGGCGCGGTGAGGACATCGCGGTGCGGGCGAGGCTGCTCACGGGGGAGGAACGGGCGGCGGTCTGGGAGGCCGCGCTCGCGTTCTGGCCGCCGTACGCCACGTACCAGGCGCGGGTGGACCGGGAGATACGGCTGTTCCGCCTGGAGCGGCGAGCCCGGTGACGCGGCCGGGCGGCGTGGATACCGCGGCGGCGGACCACCTGGGTGATCCGCCGCCGGGATGACAGAAGAGGCCGAGGGCCGGGGAAGGGGAAGGGTGCAGGAG
>NZ_JASKYR010001436.1:0-618 GCF_041028215.1 Streptomyces flavofungini | reverse complement strand
GGAGGATCTGGCCGGTCGTGAAGGCTGAGGCATCGGACGCCAGCCCCCCCCCCCCCCCCCCCCCCCCCCCCCCCCCCCCCCCCCCCCCCCCCCCCCCCCCCCCCCCCCCCCCCCCCCCCCCCCCCCTGGAATCAGTGGGGTATGACGGCTCACCGCAGCGTGACGGCTCACCGGGGCATGACGGCTCACCGCAGCGTGACGGCCCACCGCGGCACGACGCATCACCACGGCATGGCGACCCCGCCGTTGGGGCGGAGGATCTGGCCGGTCGTGAAGGCTGAGGCATCGGACGCCAGATACAGCACCGCGTGCGCGATGTCCTCCGGTTCACCCACGCGGCCCAGTGGGGCCATGCGTTTCATGATCTTCTCGGTGCTCGCCCGGGCCTCGCGGTCGTGGCGGGCCGTCATGGGAGTGCGGATCCAGCCCGGCGCCACGGCGTTCACGCGGATGCCGTACGGACCGACCTCCGTCGCCAGCGTCCTGGTCAACTGCACCACCGCCGCCTTCGCCGCGCCGTAGCAGAGGAGCCCGGGGGCGCCGGTGTCGACGGCTCCGGAGGCCATAGTGATGATGCTTTGGCCGACGGYGACGCCTTTGCTGGCGGGGGCGCCTTGG
>NZ_JASKYR010001435.1:0-659 GCF_041028215.1 Streptomyces flavofungini | reverse complement strand
GCGCGGGGGAACGCCTGCCCGGTGCGGGCCGAGGTGCCGGCGCGGGCCTCGCAGGCGCGGTGCCCGGAGTGCGCGCGGCTTGACCGGGCCTTCTCCGTGGCCGCCGACGGGGTGCCGGACGATCCGCGTACGTACCGGGTGTACCTGGCGTGGTTCGGTCCCGGGCTCGTCAAGGTGGGCATCACGGCGGAGGAGCGGGGGTCCGTGCGGCTGCTCGAACAGGGCGCCGTGGCGTTCTGCTGGCTGGGGCGGGGTCCGCTGATGGCGGCCCGGCGCACGGAGGAGCTGCTGCGGGCGGCCCTGGGGGTGCCGGACCGGGTGCCCTACGCGCGCAAGCGGGCGGTACGGGCCACCCTGCCCGAGTGGAGTGCCCGGGAGCGGGAGTTGGCGGAGCTGCACGGGCGGGCCGTAGCGCTCGAAGGCTGGGCCGAGACCCTGGAACGGCTGGACTTCGGGGCGGTCGACCACGCACCGGCGTTCGGCCTCGCCGCGCTGAGCGGAGAGGCCCCCGCCGCCGGAGTGGTGCGGGAGCTGGTCGCCGACGGGGCCGTCGGGGGGCGGCTGGTGGCGGCCGCCGGGCCGGATCTCCACCTGGACCTCGCGGACGCCCACCTCGTCGTCGATACGCGGCTGCTCGTGGGGTGGGAACTGGTCCGCGC
>NZ_JASKYR010001434.1:0-739 GCF_041028215.1 Streptomyces flavofungini | reverse complement strand
GCCGTGAAGGTGGCAGGGCCCGTGGGCGGCGGGCTCGTCGTCGCGGTCGGCGGGCCCGCCTGGGCGCTCGGCTTCGACGCGCTCACCTTCGTCGCCGCCGCCCTGCTCCTGCTCGGACTGCGGCTCGGCGCGCCCGCCGCCCGGGACTCCGTGCTCGCCGATCTGCGGGCGGGCTGGACCGGCTTCTGGTCGCGGACCTGGCTGTGGACGTACACGGCCGCGGGGACCGTGCTCGTCGCCGCCTTCCTCGCCGGGTACCAGCTCCTCGGGCCCGTCGTCGCCGATGAGCACTACGACGGGGCGCGGACCTGGGGGTTCGTCCAGGGCGCCTTCGCCTTCGGGCTGCTCGCCGGTGCCGTCGTGTGCCTGCGGTGGCGGCCGCACCGGCTGCTCGTCGTCGCTGTCGCCGCCAGCGGCGGACTCGCGCTCCCCCTCGCCGGGCTGGCCGTCGGCCTCCCGCTGCCCTGGCTGCTGCTCTGCGCCGCCCTCGCGGGCGTCTGCCTGGACATCGCGGGCGTCACCTGGGTCACCGCCTTCCAGCAGCACGTACCGGACGCCGAACTGGGGCGCATGAGCTCGTTCAACCAGGTCGGGGAGCGGCTCGCCATCCCGCTCGGGTATCTCCTCGTCGCGCTCCTCGCCGGTGTCTTCGCCGACCGGTCCGTGCTCGTCGTGTGCGCGGGGGTCATTCTGGCCGCCACCGCCCTCAACCTCTGCGTACGCGACATTCACCGCATCC
>NZ_JASKYR010001433.1:0-844 GCF_041028215.1 Streptomyces flavofungini | reverse complement strand
GCACGGGACGCACCGGCACCGGGCAGGCAGCACCACACGGGACGCACCGGTGCCGGGCGGGCAGGGCGACGCCTCGCCCGCCCGGCCGGGCGGTGCGTCCCGGACGACGCCTCGCGAAGCGACGCCAAAGACCGCCCGCCCCGCCCGTCAGACCCGGTCCCCCGCGATCCGCGCGTGCAGATGCATGTCGTGCCAGCCGTCCGCGTGCAGCACCGCGCTCCTCTTGGTGCCCTCCGGGCGGAACCCGGACTTCGAGGCGACCCGGCAGGACGCCTCGTTGGCGACCGCGTGGGTCAGTTCCAGCCGGTGCAGGCCCACGTCCTCGAAGGCCCAGCGCGAGAGCACCTCCACGGCCGAAGGGGCGATGCCACGGCCCCGGGCGGCGGGCACCGTCCAGTAGGCGACCTCCGCCTGCCCGTCGGCGAGCGCCATCAGCTTCAGGGCGATCCGGCCGACCAGGACGTCCGTTCCGGCGTCGGCGATGGCCCAGTACGCGTCCCGCTCCCCCGTCCACGCCGCCCGCCACTCCTCGATCCAGCCGCGCGCCTCGCTCACGGAGTCGGCCACGCGCGCGTGCCAGCGCTGGAGCGCGGGGTCCTGGAAGGCCTCGTACACACCAGGCGCGTCCGCGGGCAGCCAGGGGCGGATGACGAGCCCGCCGGGCACGGGGAGCGCGGGCTGCTCACGCCGGGCGAGGGTGCCGGGCGCGACGACATCGGGGATCTTGTAGGGCATGGGCTCATCGTGGCAGCGGTGACACGGCGAGGGCAGTGATTTTCGCCCGGGAGGGCGGAGGCACCACCAACCGAAGGCCCCCGGCCCGGCTTACGCTGGCCCCCTGATG
>NZ_JASKYR010001432.1:0-931 GCF_041028215.1 Streptomyces flavofungini | reverse complement strand
CCCCAGTTCAGTCCGTCCGCCCCCGCCACCGACGACGGCTGCCGCCGGGTGCCCACCTTGACGATCTGCTTGCGGGGCTCCCGCACGACCTCGGCGCCGATCCGCCGCGGCCGCTGCTTGACCCCGTTGACCGACCGCAGCGCGTACGTCACCCGCCGCGTCCCCTGCCGTCCCGGCTGCGCCACGACCTCCGTGCCGCGGAAGAGCGAGGGGTCCTCGGTCCGCTCCACGTCGAAGGGGATCGGCTCCTCCCGCGTCTCCCGGGAGCCGGTGATCCGCATGACGGTGACGGTCTGCCCGTCGCGGGGGAAGCTGTCGGGCGCGACGGAGGTGGTGTCCTGCCCCCGCAGCGTCACACCGGACTCCGCGACGGCCTCCCGTACGGTCGCCGCGTTCGTACGGATGGTGCGTTCCCGGCCGTCCGCCATGATCGTGACGGTGCGTTCGGTGCGGACGGCGAGTGCGAGGCCCTGGCGGTCGATGCGTCTGCCGCGGGAGGTGGAGAGGTGGGCGCCCTCCGCGCGCACGCCGAGCTGCCGCAGCGCGCCGTCGACGGTGCGGGCGGTGGTCCACACCTCGCGCCGCTCACCGTCGAGGGTGAGCCGGACGGGCCGCCCGTAGCGGACGGCGATCTCGTCGCCGCTGGCCAGTGCGGTGGCCGAGGCGGGCGCCACGATGTCGTGGGCGCCGACCGCGAGCCCCTCGTCCGCGAGGAGCTCCCCCACGTCCTCGGCGAACGTGTGCAGCGTGCGCGGCTTGCCGTCGACGCTGAGCTGTACGGCCTTGTCGTTGGCGACGAACGCCGAGGTGCCGCCCGCGAGGAAGGCGACGACGAGGGCCTGCGGCACGAGGCGCCGCAGCGTGTCGGGGCGCCCCGAGCCGCCCGCCACCGCCGCGGCTCCGGCGCCCCGGAGGCTCCCGGCCCCCCGCA
>NZ_JASKYR010001431.1:0-631 GCF_041028215.1 Streptomyces flavofungini | reverse complement strand
GTGCTGTGGGAGGGGTGGGGTGAGGGTCCAGGAGCGGCGCGGGCGCGGTCATCAGGTCCTTGCTCCGATCCTGATCTCATAGCGGAGGCGTTGGCGGTGGGCGGGCATCACCATCATGTCGACCTGGATCGGCCGGTCGTCGCGGTCCAGGGTGACCCGGCTCAGCCGTAGGACCGGCGTGCCCTCGCCGAGCCGCAGGACTTCCCGCTCGGCGGCGTCTGGCAGGTCGGCGGTGACGTCTTCGCGGACACGTACGCCGATGTGGCCCAGCTCGGCGAGGAGCGTCACGGCGCCGCCGCGGATCTTGCCTGTCTCCGCGAGACGGGTGCCGAGGGCGATCTCGGCGGGGTAGTAGGTGTCCGTCAACTCGCACGGCTCGTCGTCGAGTTCGATGACGCGGCGGCGTACGACGACGCTGTCGCCGGTGGCGGTGCCGAGCAGCGCGGCCACCTCGGCCGGAGCGGGCGTCTCACCGGCGTGCACGATGCGCTGACCGCCCTTCCCGCCCCGGGCGGCGGCCTCAGCACCCCAGGCGTCGGCCTGCCCTTTCCCGCGAGGCGTCAGATAGGGCATGGAGGTACTGACCCAGGTGCTGTCGCTGTCGCTCACGGGGGGGGGGGCGGTGCGGTGC
>NZ_JASKYR010001430.1:0-651 GCF_041028215.1 Streptomyces flavofungini | reverse complement strand
CGCGGACATCTTCTGCCCCGACGTCCTGGCCGAGGAGTACGCCTCACCCGCGCTCGCCGCGCTGTGGTCGCCGTCCACCCAGGTGGTGATGGAGAGACGCCTGTGGCTGGTGGTGCTCCGCGCCCAGCACGCCGAGGGCATCCCCGTCCCCGCCGCGGTGCTCGCCGCCTACGAGCGAGCCGTCGGCCAGGTCGATCTGGTGTCCATAGCCCGGCGGGAGCGCGTGACCCGGCACGACCTGAAGGCCCGCATCGAGGAGTTCAACGCGCTCGCCGGACATCAGCACATCCACAAGGGGCTTACCTCCTGCGACATCACGGACAACGTGACCCAGGCCCGGGTGCGGAGGTCACTGGAGCACCTGCACACCCGGGCCCGGCGCCTCACCGCCTCCGTACCGCACCGCACGGCCGACCGCCTGCGCGCCCTGCTCGCCCGCTACCCCCTGCGCGGCCTCAAGGGAGCGGTCGGCACCGCTCAGGACCTGCTCCATCTGCTCGACGGCGACCGCCGCGCGCTGGCGCGCATCGACCGGCGCGTCGCCGCCCACCTGGGTTTCGAGCGCGTCCTCAGCAGTGTCGGCCAGGTCTACCCGCGCTCACTGGACTACGAGGTGCTGTGCACCCTCACCGAACTGGTCCTGTCCTTCGG
>NZ_JASKYR010000143.1:0-13548 GCF_041028215.1 Streptomyces flavofungini | reverse complement strand
GATCAGGGAACGGGGGTACGAGGCGACGACCGTGGAGCAGATCGCGGAGGCGGCGGAGGTCTCCCCCTCCACGGTCTTCCGCTACTTCCCGGCCAAGGAGGACATCGTCCTCACCGACGCGTTCGACCCGGTCCTGGAGCGCGAGCTGCGGGAGCGGCCCGCCGACGAGCCGATCGCGGAGTCGCTGCGGCAGGTGCTGCGCCGGGCCGTCGTCCTCGGCTTCTCGGCCGAGCCGGAGGAGGCCGTCCTGCGGACGCGGCTGATGGTCGAGGTGCCCGCCGTGCGGTCGCGGATGCTGGAGAGCATGGCGGCGACCGGCGGCATGCTCTGCCGGGTCATCGCGGAGCGCACCGGCGGGGACCCCGGCGACCTGGAGGTGCGGGCCTTCTCCATGGGCCTGATGGGGGCGCTCACCGAGACCACGGCCTACTGGGCCGAGCGCGGCCACAAGGACGACCTCGCGGACCTCGTGGACCGCACACTGTCCGTACTGACGAGCGGATTCTCGGGGGCGCCGGACGCGGGCGGCATGCCATCCTGACCGCATGAACGGTCCGGAGATCACCGTCAGTTTCGCCCCCGAGCTGGGGCTGTTCGTTCCGCATGGGCGAAGGGGCGGCCCGAGCACGGTCGTCACCGACGGCGCGTCCACCCTCGGGCACGTCGTCGAGTCCCTCGGGGTGCCGCTGACGGAGGTCGGCGCGCTCGTGGTGGACGGGCGTGAGGCCGCGACGGGGCATGTGCCGACGGCGGGCGAGAGCGTGGACGTACGGGCCGTCCCGCGCCCCCAGCGGGTGCCGGGGGCTCCCCTCCGCTTCCTCCTCGACGTGCATCTGGGCACGCTGGCGCGGCGGTTGCGGCTCCTCGGCGTCGACGCGGCGTACGAGAGCACGGACATCGGCGACCCCGCGCTCGCCGCGCGCTCGGCGGCCGAGCGGCGGGTCCTGCTCAGCCGCGACCGGGGGCTGCTGCGGCGCCGGGAACTGTGGGCGGGCGCGTACGTCTACAGCGACCGCCCCGACGACCAGCTCCGCGACATCCTCGGCCGTTTCGCCCCGCCGCTGCGGCCGTGGACGCGGTGCACGGCCTGCAACGGCATGCTGCACGAGGCGTCGAAGGAGGACGTCGCGGACCGCCTGGAGGGCGGCACGCGCGGCACGTACGACGTCTTCGCCCAGTGCGCCGCCTGCCACCGCGTGTACTGGCGGGGCGCCCACCATGACCGCCTGGAGGCGATGGTGACAGCGGCCCTCACGGAATTCGGCGGGGCGGCCGAAAGGCTCGGTCAGGACAGCTTGGCGGCCAGGGACGCCGGATCGGTCGTGGGGGCGTCGCAGACGAAGGAGCGGCAGACGTAGGCGGTCGGCAGGCCGTCGACCAGGCCCCGGCCGTCGAGCAGCGGCAGTTCGGCGGAGCCCGCGGGTCCCGCCGCGACCACCGCCCCCGGCGCCCCGCCGAGCAGCGCGGTCCGGTGGAGGTCCCCCAGGACCTCCCCCACGACGGCGACCTCAAGGGGACCGGACACCGCCGCCTCGGCCACCGAGAGCCCGTGCCCGATGAACCGCGGCACCCGGGGCCCGAGCGCCTTGACGACCCCGAGCGCCCGCTCGGCGGCGAGCCGGTGCGGTGTGGCGCCGGTATGGGCCGCGTACGAAAGGAGCGCCCCGGCGGCGGCCGTCCAGCCGGAGGGCGCCGCGTTGTCCGTGGGGTCCTGCGGCCGCCGGATGAGCCGCTCCGCGTCGGCCGCCGTGTCGTACAGCGCCCCGCTCTCCGCGTCCACGAACTGCGCGAGCACATGGTCGAGCAGGAACCCGGCGAACTCCAGCCAGACCCCCTCCCCCGTCACGGACGCCAGCACGAGGAACCCCTCGGCGACATCGGCGTAGTCCTCCAGAACCCCGGCGTTGGCACCGGCCTGCCCGTCCTTGGACGTCCTGGTGAGCCGCGCCCTCGGGTCCATGTGCAGCCGTACGAGCAGGTCGCCCGCGCCCACGGCGGCGGCGACGAGGTCGGGCCGGTCGAAGTACGCCCCGACCTCGGCGAGCGCGGCCACGGCGAGGCCGTTCCACGCGGCGACGACCTTGTCGTCCCGCCCCGGCGCGGGCCGCTCCGCGCGCGCGGCGAGGAGCCTCTGGCGTACGGAGGCGAGGCGGGAGGCGTCCGCGACGGGGCCGTCGAGCGGCGGCAGCTGGAGGACGGAGGCGCCCTCCTCGAAGGTGCCCTCCTCCGTCACTCCGTAGACCTCCATGGCGAGCTCGGCGTCGGAGTCCCCGAGGACCTCGCGGAGCTGCGCGGGCGTCCAGACGTAGTAGGCGCCCTCGACCTGCGCGCCGGTGGCCGGGTCCTCGCTGTCGGCGTCGAGCGCGGAGGCGAAACCGCCCTCGGCGGTGCGCAGTTCACGGACCATGAAGTCCGCGGTCTCCAGGGCGACGCGCCGCGCGAGAGCGGACCCCGTGGCCCGCCACAGATGGGCGTAGGCGCGGCACAGGAGCGCGTTGTCGTAGAGCATCTTCTCGAAGTGCGGCACGACCCACTCGCGGTCCACGGAGTACCGCGCGAATCCGCCGCCGAGCTGGTCGTAGATGCCGCCGCGGGCCATCCGCTCGCAGGTCTCGGCGGCCATCTGAAGGGCGCCCTCGGCCCCCGTACGGGCGTAGTGCCGCAGCAGGAACTCGATGACCATGGACGGCGGGAACTTGGGCGCCCCGCCGAAGCCGCCGTGCGCGGCGTCGTAGTCCCGGGTCAGGCCGAGCAGCGCCTGCGCGAGGTCGTCCTCGCCGGGCCGCTCGCCGGAGCCGTGGGTGAGCTGCCGCTCCCCGAGGTCACGCACGATCTTGCCCGCGACCTCGTCGACCTCGCCGCGCCGGGCCGTCCAGGCGTGGTGCACACCGTCGAGCACCTGGGTGAAGGAGGGCATGCCGTGCCGGGGCTCGGGCGGGAAGTACGTACCGAAGTAGAAGGGCTCGGCGTCGGCGGTGAGGAAGACGGTCATGGGCCAGCCGCCCTGGCCCGTCGCGGCCTGTACGGCCTCCATGTAGACGGCGTCGACATCGGGCCGCTCCTCGCGGTCGACCTTGATGTTGACGAACTTCTCGTTCATGACCGCGGCGGTCGCCCCGTCCTCGAAGGACTCGTGCGCCATGACGTGGCACCAGTGACAACTGCTGTACCCGACGCTGAGCAGCACCGGTACGCCGCGTTCGCGGGCCTCCTCGAAGGCCTCGGCCGACCAGGGCCACCAGTCGACGGGGTTGTCGGCGTGCTGAAGCAGGTAGGGGGACGTCTCGTGCGCCAGTCGGTTCGGCATGCCCCCATCCTGCCCTGCCGCCGGGGACTCACGTGGGAGCCCCGTCCCCGGCCGTTCTCCACGGGGCTCCGGTGGACCCCCGTGAGCCCTTCCTAGATCCGCCGCAGGCGCGTGAGCAGGCCCCGCCGGGCCCACCCGGTCCGGCGCAGGCCCGCCCAGAGGCACCAGGCGGTGAGGGCGGACGCGGTCAGGACGGCGCCGGACGCCGACGGCAGTTCGTTCATCACCAGGACGCCCGCAAGCACCACCACCAGCCCGTCGAACTGCCATACGAAGACCCGGAGTCCGGACAGATCGCCGAGCGGTGTGATGACGGGCAGCAGCAGTTCGATGGGGAGGTTCATCTTCATCTCGCGCAGGAACCGCGCCCCGAGCACCAGCACCACCGTCCCGGCGGCGAGCAGCGCCGCGTCGGCCGCCCGGCCGTCCGGCACCGGCCACCGGGCCAGGAGCGTGACCCCGCAGGCCGCCCCCGCCATGACCGTCACCGCGACGACCGGCCAGGCCAGGGTGCGGGCGAACACCCCGCCCCACCACTCGCCGTACAGCGGGGCGAAGGTCAGCTCGTCGCGCAGGCCGCGCCAGGTCTCACCGGTCCAGCCCGACCCCCAGTACACGCAGACCGCACCGGCCAGCCAGGACAGCGTCGCCGTCCTGGCGTCCGGTTCCGCGACGCCCAGCGTCAACAGCACACCACCGGCCGGCAGGAACGCCGTGGCCGCGAGGGCGCGCCCCCGGGTGCGCAGGGCGCGGACCGCCCCCTGCGCCAGATGTCCGCGCAGCCGCCCGTCCGGCCGCCGCAGGGCGGAGGTGAGGCCGTGCGGCTCCGGGCGGTAGAGGTCGAGCGCGTGGTGCAGCGTGCCGGTCCAGGCGAAGGTCTGGGCCTCGGCGGCACGCGCCGATTCGCGGGCGAGCCGGGCCAGGTCGACCGTACGGACGGACCGGAACGCGGTCCTGCCGAGTACCGCCGCGGCGGCCACGAGCACGGCGACGACGAGCCAGAGGCCGCCCCCGCCGAGGAGCGCGGACCGGCCGAGCGGCGCGAGGACGGCCCCGGCGGCGGCCACGGCACCGGCGAGCAGCGCGTTCTCGCGCACCGTGCGGACCTGGCCCCACAGCCACGCCACGGGGGCGAGGGCGCCGGTGCCCGCGGCGACGGCCAGGCCCTGCGCGAAGAGCGCGCTTCCCGGGTGGTCGAACACGTCGGTGGCGAGGAACGCCGCCGTGCAGAGGCCGAGCAGCGTGCCGGCTCCCGCGTAGGCGAGGCGGCGGCGGGCGATCGTGTCCAGGTAGTGCGTCGGGCTCAGGTCCGTGGTCATGAACACGTGCAGCAGGAACGGCTTGAGCACCAGCGGTCCCCAGAACCGGCCGGTGAGCTGGGCGCCCCAGACCGCCGCGGCGGCGGTCAGGCACGCCACGGGCACCGCCGTCTCCGGGGACGGCAGGGAGAGGAGCGGCCGGGAGGTCCGCACCAGGTAGACGACCGGCACCACGTAGACGAAGCCGAGGATGACGGTGAGATAGGCGGTGTACGCCCAGTCCCGCACCGTGGCGCGGTCCCCGCGGCGGGCGTACCGCCTCCGTACGGCCTGGACGCGCTCCCTGGGCGGGGCCTCGACGGCGGTGATGCTGTCCGTCGTCATCCCAGCTCCATGACGCCGTCGCAGGCCTCCACCACGACGGACTCATGGGTGGCGACGAGGAACGAGGTCCCCTGCTCCGCCCGCTCCATGAGCAGTTCGGTGACGAGGTCCACGCGATCGGAGTCGAGGTGCCGTTCGGGTTCGTCGAGCAGGACGACGTCGGCCGGGCGGACCAGGGTCAGCGCGAGGCTGAAGAGCTGGAGCTGCCCGGAGGAGAGCTGCGAGGGGAACCGCTCGCCCAGTCCGGCGAGGCCGAGCCGCCCGATGACCTCCCCGGCCCGTTCGCCGGTCGCCGTGGAGTTGCCGTACCAGGAGGCGGCGACCATGGAGACCTGCTCATGGAGCGTCATGTCCCGGGCGACGGGCACCGGTTCGACCAGGGAGGCGACGAGCCTGCGGTGCCGGGGCCTCGCCATGTCGATGGCCTCGCCCCGCACCAGGACGGCGCCGTCCGTCAGCCTCCGGCTGCCGAGGAAGGCCCGCAGGAGCGTCGTCTTGCCGGAGCCGTTGCTGCCGGTGAGGCACCAGAACTCGCCGGGCGGCACCGCGAACGTCGTCGGTGCGAGCAGCGTGGTTCCGTCGAGGACGACCGTGGCGCCCTTGGCGGCGAGCGCGGGCACGCCGCTCACGGCCGTTCCAGAACGATCAGCATCTCCCGTGAGCGCGCCGTATAGGGCTCGCCCGCGTACGAACCGTCGGCGCCCGCCACCTGGAGACCCGCGATCCGCGCCATCAGCCGGATCTCGGCGAGCGTGGCCCAGGTGGCCTCCTCGTGGAACGCGGTGAGGGTCGCCGCGCCCTGGACGAGGAAGATGCTCAGGACCCGCTGGGCGGCCCGGTCCGCGGTCTGCGTCACCGTCACCATCCGGTCGCGGCCCAGCGGATAGGTGACCGAGTGCGCGTCGCCGCCCGCGCGCTGGTACTCGGCAGGGTCGGTGCAGTCGAGGAAGGCCGCTCCGCCCGGCTTCAGGTGCCGCGCGACGACGCGCAGGAGGCCGATCTTCTCCTCCTGTTCCTGGGCGAGGAAGAAGGTGTTCCGCGACAGGGTGATGACGTCGAACGCGGAGTCGAGCCGGAGCTCGCGGAAGTCGCCCTGCACCGCTTCGACGTCCCGGTCCCCGCGCTTCTTCTCCAGCACGTCCAGCGACGGCCGCGAGGCGTCGACCGCCACGACCCGCGCACCGGCCTCGGCGAGCGCGAAGGAGGAGACCCCCGTGCCGCAGCCGAGGTCGAGGACGCTGCGACCGGCGAGGGGCCGGTGGGAGGAGACCCAGGCGGCGAGCCCGGCCCCCGGGGAGAGCATCGAGGACATCAGGTCGTACGCCTCGATCGCCGTCTCTTCGTACACGCTCGGGTCACTCACCGCAGCGCCGCTCCTTCCGCATTCTGTTGGCCACGGCGAGGGCTCCCGGCAGGTTGAACCCCACCTCGGCCGTCGACCGGTTGCTCGCGCGTACGCCGTTGACGCGCGGCGCGAACTCGACGTTCGGGCGCAGCTTGAGGGCCCGCACCTGGCTCTCGACGATCTCGTTGGTCCCCGGGAAGGTGTCCGCGATCACGATGGGCGCGTCGGTCACCTGCAGCATCATCAGGGCCGGTGAGTCCGCGCGCCCCTGTGCCAGGCGCATGACGGTGTCCAGCGTCGCGGGGAAGACGAGGAAGCACTCGGACGCACCGCTTCGGCCCGCGTTGACCTCCGGCGGTGTGTCCTGGTCGTCCCACGAGTCGGTCCACACCGTGCCGTTGGCCAGGTGCCTGAGCGAGCGGACCGCCAGGAACCGCGCGGCGGCGGGCGTCACCGACACGTTCACGGTCAGCTCCGGGTGGAGCTCGCGCAGCCAGTGGATCCACCACGGCACGAGCGCCGCGCTGATGGACCCGGTGATATGGACGTGCAGCTCCGAGCCCTCGTACTTCTCCACGTTCACGCGAGGGCTCCCGTCGTGCCGGGGGCGGTACCGGAGGCGGCCCCGGGCGTGCCGTCGAGCGGAATCCACTCGGAGGTGAGGATCGGCTTCATCCGGTGCTCGACCGGCGCGCTGGGGAAGACGTTCATCAGCAGGAACTGGAGCATCCTCGCGTCCTCGGACGCCGCCGCCCGGCTCGCCGCGAGCACCAGGTCGTACGGGAGGCTCCGGGTGACCCAGGCGAAGTCGGCCTGGTTCGCGCTCATCACGGAGAGCTGCTGCATGGCGTCGAACAGCGCCTTGGGTCCTCGGCTCCGCGGGTTGTAGAGCACCTGCGTCCAGCCGTGCGGGACCACGGGGGTGACGTCGCGCCACGGCGTCGGCCCCTCGCCGGTGACCTCACGCACCAGCAGGTGCACGTTCTGCACACCGGGGTTCGGCGCGAAGAACCGCCAGCCGGGAATGGGCCAGCCGCCCGTGAACTTGCGCAGGTCCTGGTTGTAGGAGTCCGGGGTGTTCTGGAGGACGGTGGCGACCAGGTGCGCCGCGAGCGCCCCGACCGCGAAGGTGGCCGCCCCGCCCTTGATCCTGTTCGTCATCCGCTCAGCAAGCATCCATGAACCTTCTGACAGCGTCTTCGACCTTCTCCGCGTGCCGGCGGTAGCCGATGATCGACCGGTGCGCGGAACCGTGCACCAGCTCGTATCCGGCCCCCAGCTTCTTGGCCAGTACGGCCTGCTGTTCGGCGAACTCGTCCGAGGCGAGGACCAGGACCTTTCCCACCGCGGCGAGCCGGTCCACGGCGTCGCCGGTCGGCATGGACCGGTACTCGCGGACCGAGTTGACGATGTTCCCCGGCGAGAAAACGAACTGCACGTGGCTGTACTGGGTGTCGGGGGTGTAACCCGCCTGCCGTTCGACCGCGTTGGGCGCCCATTCGTAGATGCCCGTGATGGCCGCGAGGAGGGTGTAGACCTGCGCCTGGAGGAACTTGCCGAGGCGTCTGCGGTCCGTGCGGTCCTCGTCGAGGAGCGCGGGGTCGGTGCCGTCGACGACGATCAGCTTGCCGACGCGTCCGGCGAAGGGCCGCTCCCCGAGGTAGGAGGCGGCGCTCAGCGAGCCGATCGAGTGGGTGACCACCACGATCTCGCCCTCGGCCCCGGTCTCCCGCAGCACGGCGGCGAGCAGCTCCCCGCTCGTGGCGCCCGACGTCGTGAGGCCGTAACCGGGCCGGTGGTAGCGGATGACCGTGTGGTCGCGGGCCAGGCCCTCCGCGACCCACTCCCACGATTCGAGGGACTGCCCGAGGCCGCACTCCATGACGATCACCGCCCGGGAGGCGTCCGGGTCCGCCGGGCGGTCCACCCGGTACTCGACATCGCCGTCCGCGTGCCGCAGGCGTGCGGCGCCCTTGGGGCCGAGCCGCCGCTGTTCGGCGATCCGGCGCTTCTCGCGGGCGATCAGCGCGCTGGCGATGACGACACCGCCCGCGACGCCCGCCACGGTCTTCTCGAACGTCCGGCTCGCGCCGCGGGTGTCGAGGACGTGGCCGACGGCACCGTGGGAGCCGAAGAAGCCCCACACGAAGCGCGGGAGTTCCATGGCCGCGGCCACGCCGACGTGGAAGGCCTTGACCGCGGTGAGCGCGTGGCGGGCCGGTTCGCGCGGCAGCAGGTAGATGAGCGGGAAGACCGACTCCCAGACCACCGTGCCGACGGTCAGGGCGCGGCAGAGTGCCGGGTACCGGCGCAGGAGCTCGGCGGCGGGGCCACTGCCGTACGCCTCCGTCCCGAGGACTTCGAGCAGGGCGTCGCCCTGCACCCAGCTGCTGCCGAAGGCCTTGGCGATGCCGGAGACCGCGTAGCTCAGCCCCGCCTGGAAGTTGACGGCGCGCAGGAAGAGGTCGTCGGAGACCTCCGGGTCGGGAATCAGCGCCGTGAGCGCGCGGTACTGCGTGATGACCGCGGTCATCTGGTCGGCGCCGTCCCTGCCGTACGGGGTGCGGATCTCACTGAGCCGGTTGCAGGTCCCGATGACCGCCGCGGCGGCGATCTGTGCGGTGCGGTTGCCGCGCGCGAGCAGCAGTCCCGCCGAGGCGGCGAGGGTCGCTCCCGCGAGAAGTCTGGGGGTACGTGAATGGTCGAGAACACGGCAGATCCGGTGCCGCAGACCGCCCGGCGGATACTGCTGGGCCGATGTCCCCCTGAGATATCCGTCCTCTTTGAATTCCGCACGGAGAAATAGCGTCTCCGCCGCTGCCAGCGTCTGCCCGATCGCTATCGGCAGAAATACGCGGTCGGCCGCTTGCTGGGCCGCAGTCGCGTTCGATGCGCGCTGCACCCACCGCTTCCATTTCACCGGTTCTTCGTCTCCCCGTCGCACACCTGGCGGCCGTCACAAGCACTGCGGGAACCGTGCGCCGGAGAAGCCCGGTATTGCGGGCTTCTCCGGCTCCGGGTCAGCCCTCCGTCAGCAGACGAGGCATATGGTGCTGCCCTGGATCACGAACTGAGCAGCGGTGGGGGTGGCCGGGGTGGCCATGGCGGGCGTCTCGCAGTCCGAGTGGAAACCCGGCGCCGCACCGCTGAGGATGGTGTTCGCGAATTCCTGGGCCGCCAGCGCCTCGGGGCGAATCTCGGCGGAATCCGTACGCGTGAGAGTCGATTCGGATCGCACTTCACTAACCTTTCGTCGGTGGTCATGCGAGCGAATGGACTCGGCCTGCCTTACGTTGCCACCCCCGTCGCCCGCTCTGAGTGAACGTGCCGCACAACGCCTGCAACTCGACGTCGCGGACCGACCTTAAACAAACCTTCAAGAACGAGTCAAGCACGCCTGACCCGGCAATTGCCGTGCGTAGCAGATGACTTCGCACGTCACAGGAGTCACAGTTCATTTTCGGCCCCGCGGGAAAAGCCTCCGCGCGGCTCCACCGCCGCGCCCTGATCCGTCGGCTCCCTCGCGTCCGGGGCCCGTACGCAGGACACTTGGGCTCCGGCGATGTTGCACTCGGAGGGGGAACCCATATGCGGGACAGCCATCGGGCCGAGGCCGAGCGGCTGTTGGTCCGGGCCGTGGAGGAGGAGGTGCGGCGCTCGGGCGGGCGCGTCGACGGGGGTGTGCTGCTCTCGCGGTCGCGCGCCGCCCTGGACGGCATGGCCCGGACGGCCGCCGAGGAGTACGCGGCGTACACCCGCGCCCTGGACGAGGCGGACGCGGGACGGCTCACCTTCGGCCAGCGGTACGCCCGCGAGGGCGCGGGGACCCCGCTGCTCGTGGCGGTGGTCGCCGCCGTCGCCGCGGGTGTCTCGGATCTGTCGTTCGGCACCAGCGCGGGCACGGCGCTCGGCACCGGTGTCGTCGTGGCGGTGGCGGGCGCCGCCGCCACCGTCCTGAAGGTCACGGCGTCCCACGTCCCCGCGGCCAGCCGCCGCGCCGGGGCGCTCAGCCAGCCCGGCGGGCCCGAGCAGCTCCGCCTCCAGTGGCTGACCGCCCTGGAGGTGCGGGGCATCAGGCCCTTCCTCGACCAGCAGCGGGTCCTCGCCGCGTCCACCGGCACCCGTACGGCGAAGAAGCCCGCGCCGCAGCTCCGCGGCACCGACAAGAGCGCGGCGGCGCGCAGGCGCTCCGTGCTCCAGCAGTCATTCGAGCAACTCCCGGAGGTCGAGGGGCCCTTCGCGGGCCGCAGGGCGGAGCTCGGGCACATCGCGCGGTGGGTGCACGCGGCGCGGGCCAGCACCGACACCCGGCCCACGGTGGTCGTCCTGCACGGGGCGCCGGGCTCGGGGCGCTCCTCGCTCGCCGTGCGGGCGGCGCACGAACTGCGGGACCAGTTCCGCGGCGCCTGCGTGGTCGATCTGCGCGGCGACACCCCGCAGGAGACGCCGCTCTCCACGCGGGACGCGCTGCTGCATCTGCTCAACCGTCTCGGCGCCCCGCGCGAGCAGCTCCTGTTCCGTGAGCGGTCCTCCCAGGAACAGCAGGTCAAGCGGCTCACCGAGCTGTACCACCAGTATCTGACGGGTGTCGCGGTGACCGTCATCCTCGACGACGCGGGCGACGCCGAGCAGGTCCGCACCCTGATCCCCGAGCGCTCCGACAGCCTGGTCCTCGTCACCGCGCGGGAGCCCGTCCGGCTCCCCTCCGACCTGCCCGCGTGGGTGCACGCGCTGCCCGTGGAGGCGCTGGACGAGGCGGGCGCCGAGCAGCTCCTGCGGGAGTCCGCCGAGGACCCCTCGGGCCCCTACGACGCCGACTCGGCGGACGCGATACGGGAGCTGTGCGGCGGCCTGCCGCTGGCCCTGCGCGCCGCGGGCTCCTCGCTAGGCCCCCGTACGCCCCGGCAGCTCGCCTCCGACCTCGCGGCCTACGGGCCCGCCGACAAGATCGGCCCCGTCGAACGCGTCCTGTGGCTGCGCTACAACGACCAGAGCGAGCCCGCCCGGCGCCTCCTTCGGCGTCTCGCGCTCGCCGGGCGCGCCTCGCTCGGCCCGTCCGCCGCCGCGGCCCTGCTCGGCACGGACGAGCAGGAGGCGGACCGGCTGCTCACCGCGCTCTCCCGCGCGGGCCTCGTCGACCGGCTGCGCGGCGGCCGGCACCGCCTGCACGACCTGGTGCGCTCCTTCGCGCAGGGCCGCCTCCTCGACGAGGAGGAGCCCGCCGAGCGCACCGCCGCGCAGGAGCGCCTCATCGCCAGCTACGGCGAGCTGGCCGACACCGTGATCCGCCTGGTCGACGGCAAGACGTCCACCCGCGCCGACCAGTTCGGACAGCACGGCTTCACCTCGCTCGACGCGGCGCTGCGCTGGCTGGACGACGAGTCGACGTTCATCACGGCGGCCCTGCGGCACGCCGAGGGCGTCGACCAGCGGGCCGTGCTCAATCTGCTCGGCGCCCTGTGCGACTACTGCCTGCTCCGCGGCGACCTGTACCGCCTCGGCGAGATCCAGGAGCTGACGCAGGCCATCGACCAGGGGCTGCTCGGCCGCAGCGTGCAGTGGCGCACCGGCATCGCGGCCCGCCAGCTCGGCGAGCTGGATCAGTCCCGTACGACACTGAACTCCGTCGTCGACCTGTACTTCGAGGCCAACCAGGACGCCGCGGCGGCCCGCGCCCTCGGCTCGCTCGGCATCACCCTGCACCACCAGGGCAACCTCACCGAGGCCGCGGCCCGTCTCACCGAGGCCCTGAACCTCCAGGCCACCGACGAACTGGCGGGCGACCGCGCCTGGACGCTGCACGCCCTCGCGGCGGTGGAGCGGGACCGCGCCCATCTGGCGCACGCCCTGGAGATGCTGGAGAAGGCGCTGCGGCTGCACCGCGAGAGCGGCTCGGTGCACGGCGAGGCCTGGACGCACTTCCAGCTCGGCCAGCTCTGTCTGCGGATGGGCGACGTACCGCGCGCGGAGAGCGAGCTGCGCGACGCCCTGGACCGGTACGGCCGCACCCATGACCCGCGCGGCGAGGCGTGGGCCCTCACCCAGCTCGCGCGGGCCCGTCTGGTGGACGGCGATCCCTCACCGGCGGTGGACGGAATGCGCCAGGCGGTCGCCCGGCACCGTGACAACGAGGACGCGCGCGGCGAGGCGTGGTCGCTCTACTACCTCGGGCAGGCTCTTGAGGAGACCGGCGACCTCGACCAGGCGGTGCGCGAGCTCGAACGGGCGCGCACGATGTTCTCCCGGATGCGGGACGTGTACGGCCTGGCGTGCGCCCGGCACCACTCCGCGCGCGTCACCCGCGACCAGCGGGCCGCGCAGACCGGCTCCCTGCGCAACTCCGGCTTCGCCCGCCAGCTCCTGGTGGACGCCCGCGCCGACTTCCAGCGTATCGGCGTGGCGCACGGGGAGGCCTGGACCTGCCTGGAGCTGGTCGTCGTGGACGCGGGCAACAACCGCACCCAGCAGGCGCTCGCCCTCTGCGACGAGGCGATCACGCTCTTCGCCTCCTACGGCGACCGCAGGGGCGAGGACTGGGCGCGCTTCCTGCGCTGCACGCTGCTGCCGTACGCCTCGCCCGGCGGCTGGGAGATCGGCACGGCGGTCGCCCAGGAGGAGCTGTCCCAGCTCGGCCGCACCGAGCACCCGACCCGCGACGGCAAGCTGACCGAGTACGTCCAGGCCTTCGGGCTCCTCCTGGAGCGCGGCGCCGATCTGGAGGCGGGCTGGCAGGCCTGGCGGCTCGGCATGGTGCCGAGCCGGCACGCCCGCGAAATCATGGGAGTGGACATGCCACAGCCCAGCTGACCCGGGGCGCTACTTCCCCGCGTCGTCCCGCTTCTTCGGGGACGAGCCGTCACCGGCGGCGGCGCCGACCGGCTCGTCCCGCTCCGCGCCGCCCGGCTCGGCGCCGTCCTTCTCCGGCTCCTTGAAGTCGACCTTGCCCATGTGGCGGTTCATCGACTTCATGAGGCCCCAGACGGCAAGGGCCATCACCGCGAAGACGATGAACCCGAGCACGCCGGGCGTCACCTTGTCGTCGTCGACCTCCTTGGCAAGAGGGACGAGATGCGTCATTGCCAGATGTACGTTCACGCTAGGCATTGTCGCGGATGCCCGCGAAGAGGTCGTCCTCGGGGAGGGAGGTATCGACGAGCGACTTCGCGAGCTCGTACTCCTCCGTCGGCCAGACCTCCCGCTGGAGGTCGAGCGGCGCCCGGAACCAGCCGCCCTCGGGGTCGATCTGCGTGGCG
>NZ_JASKYR010001429.1:0-721 GCF_041028215.1 Streptomyces flavofungini | reverse complement strand
CCTCGATGCCCTGCTCGWCGAGCAGGGCATCGAGGCGGCGCCGGTACCGGTGGCGGGGCAGACCCGCTCCAACATCGCGGTCGCCGAGCCGGACGGCACGCTCACGAAGATCAACGCCCCGGGTCCCGAGCTGTCGCGCGACGAGCGCGAGGCGCTGCTCGCCGCCGTCGGGGAGCGCTCCGCCGGGGCCGACTGGATCGCCTGCTGCGGCAGCCTGCCGCGCGGCCTCGCCCCCTCCTGGTACGCCGACCTGGTGGCCCGCGCGCACGCCGCGGGCGCCCGTATCGCCCTGGACACCTCGGGCCCCGCCCTGGTCGCGGCCCTGGCCGAACGCCCCGACGTCGTCAAGCCCAACGCCGAGGAGCTCGCCGAAGCCGTCGGCCGCCCCCTCACCACCGTCGGCGACGCCATGCGGGCGGCGGAGGAGCTGCGGGCGATGGGCGCGGGTGCCGTGCTGGCCAGCCTCGGCGCGGACGGCCAGCTCCTGGTCGGGGACGCGGGCACGTACTTCGCGAGCGCCCGCGTCGACGCCGTACGCAGCAATGTCGGCGCGGGGGACTCCTCGCTGGCCGGTTTCCTCATCGCCGGGGGCGCGGGGGAGCGCGCGCTCGCCTCGGCCGTGGCGSWSRGSGGGGCGGCCGTGGGGCTGCCGGGCAGCGTCATGCCCTCGCCCGCCGATCTGGCGCCGGAGGCGGTCACCGTGACGGCCGACGTCCCGCTG
>NZ_JASKYR010001428.1:0-844 GCF_041028215.1 Streptomyces flavofungini | reverse complement strand
TGCGGACCGTGATGCTGCACGACGCCGACGACCACGGCTGGCACTTCGCCACGCACGCGACCAGCACGAAGGGCCGCCAACTGGCCGCACGGCCGGAGGCCGCCCTGCACTTCTACTGGCCCGCGCAGGGCCGCCAGATCCGGATCAGGGGCCGCGTCACCACCGCCCCGCACGCCGAGGCGCTCGCCGATCTGCACGCCCGCTCGACGGGTGCGCTCGCGGCGGCGCTGGTGGGCCGCCAGAGCGAGCCGCTCGGCTCCGTCGGGGAACTGGCGCGCTCATCGGACACGGCCTGGGCCCGCGCCCAGGCGGAACCGGACGCGGACGCGCCGACCTGGACGCTGTACGTCCTCGACCCCCTGGAGGCCGAGTTCTTCCAGGGCGACGCCCGGCGCAGGCACCTCAGGCTCCGGTACCGCAGGGCGGCGCAGAGCACGGCGGCCTGGACACGGGAGCTGCTCTGGCCGTAGGGGGCCTCATGCACGGCGGCGCCGACCGAAGCCGAACTGGGCGAAGTCGCGGACGGGGCGGTAGCCGAGCCGCTGGTAGAGCCCGTTGCTCGTGGGGTTGGCGAGATCGGTGAAGAGCAGGACCTCCGCCGCGCCCGCGTCCAGCGCGGCACGGGTGACCGCGGCCGTGACCGCGCCCGCGTACCCACGGCCGCGCAGTCCGGCCGGGGTGTAGACGGGGGCGACCCGGACCTGGCCCGCGATGCGCCGTGTGACACCGGCCATGGCGACCGGGGTGCCGTCGGGAGCTTCCCAGAGGGTGACGCCGCCATAGGCGATACGGGACTCCGCCCACTCCTCGGCGAGCGTTCCGCCATGGCCGCCGAGGAGTGGGC
>NZ_JASKYR010001427.1:0-611 GCF_041028215.1 Streptomyces flavofungini | reverse complement strand
GCAGCCGCCGCAGCGCCCCGGCGGCGGCGCCGCGCACGGCAGGCCAGGGGACGTTCACCCGTGGCCCGCCGGCCGGGCGCCCGGCAGGACCGTCACGCTCGACTGGATGCGGGCGGCCTCCACGTCGAAGCGGGCGATGTGGTCCAGGAGTTCGACCCGGCCGCGGTCGGCGTCGGTGACGCGGACCAGGTGCAGCAGGTGGTCCCGCATCGCGGTGTCGCCGACCTGCCCGGCGAGCCGCCAGGCGGTGCCGAGGAGGGTCCGCGCCGTGTCCCTGGCGCCGCGCTTCAGCTCGGCGCAGGCCGCTTCGAAGGTGCGGTGCAGCTCCTCCTCGTGCCGGTAGTGGGCGACCTGCGGGTCGATGCGGCTGTAGAGGTCGGCGTCGTCGGTCCAGCGCATCAGGACGGGCTGGGGCGCGGGCAGCTCCAGGTCGTCCGTGGGGCCGTCGGCGTCGATCTCGACCTCGGTGAGCAGGAGTTCCCGGTCGGGCCGCGCGGGGTCGTAGGGGGCGCCGACGCAGAGCAGATAGGCGCGGGTCTCCTCGCCGCAGGCGCCGAGACCGTACTCCTCGACGGGCCCGCCCGCGCCCGTCGMGRMRYMGGGCAGGTCGG
>NZ_JASKYR010001426.1:0-894 GCF_041028215.1 Streptomyces flavofungini | reverse complement strand
CCCATGAGGGGGGCCTTGAGGGCGGGGACCACCAGGGTGGCGACCGCACCGGCGGCGAGGACCAGGGCGCCGATCAGGCCCAGGATCAGGCCGACACCGGCGTCGGGGCCGTTGTTGCGCCCACCGAGGAGGTCGATGTAGAAGCCGTAGGACTGGTCGACGTCGAAGATCGCGCCGAGCGAGCTCCAGGCGGCGGCGATGGCGAAGCCCACGCCGAGCTGACCGAGGTCCAGGCCCGCGACCTTGCGCTGCTGAGGCAGTGCGCGGCCCACGACGATGAGCCCGGCGGCGATGATGCCGAGCAGGTACACGCTGAGCAGCAGGTTGCCGTTGTCCCAGGCGTTCGGCAGCTTGTCGCTGTCGCCGCCTTCGGCGTCAAGGGTGTCGAGGAACGACGCGATGAAGAGCAACACCGCTGCTCCGATCACCACGCCGTCGCCTCGAGTGAGGGAGCGGAAATTCACTTCAGGTCCTTCGTCAGTCGTCTCGTCAGTGGAGGCGTCGCTGTCGCCCTGGTCGCGGTCGTGTCGCGGTGCGCGAAGCGCGGGGGTGGCCCCTCATCGTAGGAGGGACAATATCGTCCGGACGCGCGGGGTGTCTGCTCGGGATAAAGACGTCCACATTACAGAAGGAAGACGTTCACGCATCCCCCCGGAGGAACACGCGTCACCCCCGCAGGAACCCGTCGATCCCCTCCGAGATCCCCCGCGCCGCCTTCTGCCGCCAGTCGCCGCTCTTCAGGAGCGCCGAGTCCTTGGCGTCCCGCATGTTGCCGCACTCGATGAACACCTTGGGGACGGTGGAGAGGTTCAGGCCGCCGAGGTCGGTACGGGTGTCGAGGCCGGTGCCGCCGCCGATGTAGTTGGAGGGGGCGCTGCCGGTCGACTTCAGGAA
>NZ_JASKYR010001425.1:0-976 GCF_041028215.1 Streptomyces flavofungini | reverse complement strand
CAACCAGCCGCGATTACTTCTGGGGATACTTCGCGTAAACACGGCGGCACGCGAGAGAAAGGCTCCTCCCGATGAAGCTGCACACCCACGAATGGGGATCCGGCGACCGCGTCGCCCTCCTGGTGCACGGGATCATGTCGGACCACCGCACCTGGCGTCGGGTGGGGCCCGCGCTCGCCGCTCTCGGGTACCGCGCGATAGCGGTCGACCTGCGGGGCCACGGCGCGAGCGGGCGCGGCGCGTACGGTGCGGAGATCTTCGCGGACGACCTCGTGGAGACGCTGCCCGCCGGGGCGGAGCTGGCGCTCGGGCACTCCCTGGGCGCGCTGGCGCTCTCCCTCGCCGTCGAGCGCCTCGCGCCCGCGCGGGCCGTCTACTCCGATCCGGCGTGGGCGCTCGGCAGGACGGGGTCGGTGGACCCGGCGATGTTCGTGGAGTTCAAGAGGGTCACGCGAGGCGCGATCGCGGGCTTCAACCCGCGCTGGGACGCGGCCGACGTCGACATCGAGGTGGCCACCGTGGCCGCCTGGGACCCGGACACCGCGCACTCCCTGGCGGGCCGGTTCGCCGTGGACCACACCCCGGCCGCGCCGGTCGTCCCCTCGCTCGTACAGGTCGCCGGGGACGGCTGCCTCGTCGACGAGGCGCTGCGGACGGAGCTGAAGCTGCGCGGGTTCGAGGTACGGACGGTCGAGGGGGCGGGACACACCATTCACCGGGACGACTTCGAGGCGTTCATGGCGTCGCTGGAGGGGTGGCTGTAGGCGGATGCGGGCCCCTGCGGCGCGGAGGGGTGGCCGTGCGGGTGCCGTTGCCGGTGAGGTTGCGGGTGCCGTGCGGGTGACCGTGCGGCGTGGCCGGGGAGCAGATAACCGCTTTATCCGACTTATCGGCATACCGTCACCGGGTGAACGCACTCGTACGGAGAAGCGCCGCGCTCTGCGCCCTCGGCGCCCTGACCGCCGTCCTCGTCGGC
>NZ_JASKYR010001424.1:0-1066 GCF_041028215.1 Streptomyces flavofungini | reverse complement strand
CACCGACCCGGASGSSCSCSGGTCGRTCCGGGCGGASCCGGCCAGCGGCGCGCTCGGCCGTCTCGGGGTCGGCCGCGTGCTCGTGGTTGTGCGTCTCCACGTCCTGCCAGCCCGACCAGGCGGTGCCGCCGGTCGGCCGGGTGCGGACCTGGACGGTGCCGTGCAGTTCGTCCTCCGGGTCGTCCCAGACGACACCGATGAGGGAGTACGGCTCCACATCGCGTTGGGTCAGGCCCTGTTCGCGCACCTCCGTGGGGCCGAGGGAGCGCTCGGGGTGCAGTGGGCCGAGCGGGAGCGACTGGGTACTGCCGGGGACCGCCTCCGCGGCGGGCCCGGCGGGCGGCGGAACGCCGGGCGTCGAGGCTTGGGCGCCGGACGTCGGCAGGGTGAGGGGCAGGGCCAGAGCGGCCGCGCACGTGACGCCGATCGAGGAAGCAAGGAATCCACGCATACAAGTGATATTCGGCATGACGGGACATATCTGTCCATTGGGGATGTGACGGGCTGTTCGCCAGAAGCGGCTGTTCCGGTGCTCCGCGCTCCCCCGCCCCGCCGTTCGGCGCCGAGGTGTCCGCGTACCCTTGCGCCCGTGAACGCCAACGACCGCACCCCCGCCGACCTGCTGCGATCCGCGCTCGCCGCCGATCCAGGCCGCCCTCTGGTCACCTTCTACGACGACGCCACGGGCGAGCGCGTGGAATTGTCCGTGGCCACCTTCGCCAATTGGGTGGCCAAGACCGCCAATCTGCTCCAGGGAGACCTCGCCGCCGAACCCGGTGACCGGGTCGCGCTGCTGCTGCCCGCGCACTGGCAGACGGCCGTCTGGCTGCTCGCCTGTTCCTCGGTCGGTGTGGTCGCGGACGTGGGCGGCGACCCGGCCGCCGCGGACCTCGTCGTCAGCGGCCCCGACACGCTCGACGTTCGCCCCCGTCGACCCGGCGGGGCCCGCCCTCGCGGTCGCCGGGGAGGAGCTGACCGGCGCCGAGGTCGTGGAGCGGGCGCGGGCCGACGCGTCGGGGCAGGGCCTCGGCCCCGGCTCGCGGGTCCTTTCGGGGCTGCCGTACAC
>NZ_JASKYR010001423.1:0-790 GCF_041028215.1 Streptomyces flavofungini | reverse complement strand
GTCGTCGTCGGAGCCGGTCAGGAGGCCGGACCCGAGGACCACGGCCAGGGCCGTCGTGGCGAGGGCCGTTCCCGCGGCGAGGGCTCGGCGGCGGCGTCCGCGCGTCACGGCGCGGCGGCGGATCTCGGCGCCGGACACCGGAGGGGGCGTGCGGTGGCCCGCGGCCAGGTCCTTGAGCGCGGCGGTCAGGTCATCGGACACGGCCACTCTCCTTCGCGCTCCGCCCGTCGTCGCCCGCGCCCCCGTCGGCCCGCTCGGCGGACAACCGGGCCGCGAGCGCCGCCCTGCCGCGCGAGAGGCGGGCCTTGACCGTCCCGACGGGCGAGCCGGTCTCGGAGGCTACCTGCTCCACGCTGAGGTCGCACAGATGGTGCAGGACGACCGCGGTGCGCTGCGCCTCCGGAAGGGTGCGCAGCGCCTGGACGAGGGCGGTGTGCTCGGGTCCCGGGCCGGGGAGGCGGTCGGCGGGCGGGTTCCTGCGCACGAGGTCGAGCCAGCGCCTGGCCCGGCGCCAGCGGCTCACGGCCAGGCGCAGGGCGACGGTACGTATCCACGCCTCGGGTGCCTCGTCGGCGAGGAAGGTCCGGCGCCGGTCCCAGGCGCGTACGAACGCCTCCTGTACGACGTCCTGGGCCTCGCCGTGGTCGCCGGTCAGGGCGTACAGCTGGCCGACGAGACGGGGGAAGGCGGCGGCGTAGAACGCGTCGAACTCGTCCTCCGTCATGCCCCCGCGCCCCCGAAAAAGTTTCCGTACCTCGTGTGCAACCCGCCGCGCCTGCCGTGCGTACAG
>NZ_JASKYR010001422.1:0-679 GCF_041028215.1 Streptomyces flavofungini | reverse complement strand
CCCTCGGCCCCCGCCAAGCCCTCGGCCCCCGCCAAGGGCGAGGCCAAGGGCAGCGCCCAGGACGACGACAAGGCGCAGGCCACCGACGACGTCTTCGCCGCCCCCGGTGTCGACCGGGCCACCGCCGTCTTCCGGACCTCCGGCACAGCCAAGGGTGCCCAGGACGCCAAGGGCCCGAAGGGCGACGCCAAGCCCGACGCCAAGCCCGACGCCAAGGCCCCCGCCGAGGACGCCAAGGACGCCGACGCCTCCAAGACCCCCAAGACCTCCGGGGTCGATCAGGCCACCGCCGTCTTCAGGGCGCCCGTGCCGCCGAAGTCGGTCGACCAGCCGACCGCGATGCTCAAGATCGGCGATCACAAGGACCCGGAGGCTCCCAGCGGCCGGAAGGGGCCGAAGTGGTCGCAGGACGCCCAGGGGAACGATTCTGCAAAGGGCGGCGCAAAGCCCGAGGCCGATGCCGAGCGGACCAGTAAGTTCGTCGCGCTGAAGCCCCTCGACGAGCCGTCGGCCAAACCGGCCGCCCCCGCCGCCGGACCCCGGGCGCCCAAGACAGACCAGGCACCCAAGACAGACCAGGCGCCCACGCCAGCCCAGGCACCGGTCGAGCGGACGACCCAGCAGCCCCTGCCGCCCCGTCCGCCCATCGACCTGCTCGCCGAGCTGACCAACACCCCGC
>NZ_JASKYR010001421.1:0-825 GCF_041028215.1 Streptomyces flavofungini | reverse complement strand
CGGACCCGGTGCGAACGAGGTCATCCATTGGATGGAAGTCCGCGCCGACCTCGCCCGCTTCGCCGGTGACCCCGCGCGCGGCTGCGAGACCTGGCTCGCCGTGGCCGCGGCCGGTGACCCCGCGCGCGGCTGCGAGACCTGGCCCGCCGTCAGGCGGGCCAGACCACCGACTCCCCGGAGGTGGAGGCCGCGGCGGACCGCGCGCACCACCTCTGGGACCGGGTGCGCGACGCCGAGACCGTACGCGCGCTCGGCCCGGCCATGATCGCCCTGCGCCGTCAGGTGCCGGGCCGCCAGCGCGGCGCCCTCTCCCTGGCGCAGCGCCGCCTGGAGCAGTTCCACTCGCAGCACGTCGGCTGAGAGCCGGTGCCGCACGGCGGCCCGGGGCGCCGTCAGCGCGCGGTGCCGAACGCCTGTGTCCACCAGGGGCCGCCGGAGGCCCGGTGGATGCCGACGCCCATCTCCTTGAAGGCGCAGTTCAGGATGTTGGCGCGGTGGCCCGAGCTGTTCATCCAGGACTCCATCACCGAGGCGGGGGTCTGCTGGCCGCGGGCGATGTTCTCGCCGTAGGTGCTCCACTGGTACCCGGCGGCGGTGATGCGGTCGCCGGGGTCGGTGCCGTCCGGGCTGTTGTGGTCGAAGTAGTCGCGGGCGTCCATGTCCGCGGAGTGCTTGGTGGCGGCCGTGGCGAGCTTGGAGTTGGCGGTGACGGGGCCGCAACCCGCCTTCGAGCGCTCGGCGTTGACCAGCGAGAGGACCTGGTCGGCGGCGCCGTTCGGGGCGGGGGCCGCGTCGCCATCGAGACCGGTCAGTTCGTTCCTGCGG
>NZ_JASKYR010001420.1:0-769 GCF_041028215.1 Streptomyces flavofungini | reverse complement strand
CGGTCAGGGTGAGGACTGCCAGCGCCTGTCTGGCCTGCGGGTGGACGGCGGCGACGGCAAACGCGTCCAGGACGTCGGGGCCGGGAGCCGCGACCCGGGTGAGGCCGTCGGCCAGGCCCTCGAAGGAACGGCCGTCCAGTCGCACCAACGCGGCGGCCTGCCGCAGACTGAGCGGCCGCCCCTCGACGGCGCTCACAAGGCGTCGCGCCGCGCCCGCCTCGGCGTCCGGGATGTCGCGCCCCATCTCGTGCCGCAGCACCTCCAGGGCGGCCGCTTCGGACAGGGGCGGCAGAGCCACGGAGGTTCCCGGCGCGCCGAGGACCGGCACTTCGGCGCCGATGACGAGCGTGAAGCCCGGCAACTGGGTGCGCAACGTGGCGAGTTCACGCACCTCGTACGTGATGTCGTCCAGGGCCAGGACACAGGTGGGGGCATCCACCGCCCACCCCGTCAGCGCCTGTGCGCACCTACGAGTGCTCAGGCGGGTGCCGTCCGGGCCCGGATAGACGTAGAAGAGACGCATCAGGTCCTGGAGCAGGTCCGCCGGGCCCGTGCCGCGCACCCGCAGGTAGCCGCCGCVGACGGCTGCGTTCTTCAGAAGGGCGGTCTTCCCCGCGCCGCACGGGCCGGTGAACTGCACCGCTGCCCGTTGTCCGGGCTCGCGGGCCSCGCGGTGCACSAGSRCCRGYYCGGCAGCGCGGCCCCACAGGGGTGGCGGCGGTGCGGCGGGCGTGGTGCGGGGGTCGCGCTGCCGAACTGGCCCTGGTGC
>NZ_JASKYR010000142.1:0-13025 GCF_041028215.1 Streptomyces flavofungini | reverse complement strand
ACCCACTCCTGTTCGTTCAGGCCGAACAGGCGGGCCACGTCGCGCAGAAGAGTGGTCGGCGGGTTCGGGTAGTTGCCSGATTCGAGGCGGTGGTACGTGCCGAACGTACGGTGCAGCAACTGGTCGACCTGGTGCTGCGAGAGGCCGGGCGCGCGCCGGCCCTGACCGCTGGGGCGGGAGAAACCATGCGATTCGGGGGCGATGAGGGCGCGTCGTTCGCGGAGCAGAGCGCGCAGCGCCGTCTTGTTCATGGTGGGTAATCCCTCTTGTACACGCCGAGTTGGAGCATCAGCAGTCTAAATATTCGCACCTTCTTTGGGACTAAACATTGCCCGAAGAAAACGATCAGCGGCTGCGGCATCATGGTGGGCGCGACCTCGCCGACCTGCACCTTTGATCGTCGGCGAGTGCGTGTGCACAACAGTGGGGCATCTTGTCCGGGGAGCCAGAGAATGGCTGAAATTCCCCGGCATCGGGTACCCCCCAGGCCCATCGGGCCGTGGCGGGAAGTGTGAGGAACGGTTGTTCGTATTCCGCTCCATGTGAGCGGAAACAGGGCAAGCGGGGAACCCCACAGGGCTTCTTCCCGGACCGGCTCCATGGGGCCGCCGGCTGCGGTCGGTGCCGTCACTCGCCATTACGTAGCGGCCACGGTACCGACCGCCCGCGGGGGTCCCGGTTCTTGTGCCGGTTCTTCTAAACCGACGCGATCCGCTCCTCCGCCCGCGCCAGGATCTCCGTGACGCGCAGTCCGAAACGGACGTCGCACGGGTGCGCCGTGCCGGTGCGCACGGCCGAGACCAGCCCGTCGACCGCGGTGCCGATCGCCTCGTCCGACTTCTCCCACGCGGGCAGTACGGCGATGCCGTGCTCGCCGCGGAACTCGACCGCGAGGCCCGCGCCCTTCTCCGGTGCCGTCAGGCTGAGCGCCGCCGTGCTGGACGCGCCGCTCGTGTGCCGCAGGATCAGATGGACCGTGTCGCGGGGACCGCGCGCGGCCGTCACCTCGCTCACGTCGCCGAGGACCGGCAGCAGCATCGAAAGCGCGTGCGGCCCCACGTCCCACAGGCCGCCCCTGCTCTCCCGCCACGGGGAGGAGAACGCGGCGTCCCCGTCGGGCTTGTAGAAGGCCCCGAACCAGTCGGCGCGGCCGGTGAACCAGCCGCCCGTGCCCTGCTGTTCGGCGAGCCAGGCCGAGGTCACGGGGGCGAAGCGCAGGGTGAAGAAGACCACGGACGCCACCCCGGCGCGCTCGGCCGCCTGCGCGAGCTGCCGCGCGGCCTCCGGCGTCGTGGCCACCGGCTTGTCGAGGAGCAGGTGGCAGCCCGCGGCGGCGGCCCGCGCCGCGAGCGGCGCCTGCACGTCCGGCGGCACGGCGAACGCCACGGCGTCACTGGCCGCGAAGAGCTCGTCCACGTCCTCGTACACCGCGGTGCCGTGCGCGGCGGCCAGCGTCGCCGCCGCCTCCGGCCTGCGGCCCCATACGCCGGTGAGATCGGTGTCCGGGTGCTTGGCGAGGGCGGGGGCGTGGGTGGCGGTGGCCCAGGGCCCGGTGCCGACCAGGCCGATGCGGAGTCGGTTCATGGGGCGCAGTATGCCCGGAGCGGTTCGGCGCAGCTCCGTGCCGGGGTGCGGGGTCCCGGCGCGAGGAGCGCGAGTCGGCCGCCTCCGGGACCCCGGAAACCATGGTGAATTTCCATTCACCCGCCACCCGCGACCGCTATGGTGAATTTCAATTCACCAAGGATCGCCTCAGTGCCGCGGGGGACTGCCGATGGAGCCCGTGCCGATATCCACTGAAGTGCGCGGTCCGCGTGCTTCGCTCGCCGTTCCCGTCCTCGCCTTCGGCGGGATTCTGATGGCCGTCACCCAGACGGTCGTCGTCCCCCTCCTGCCCGATCTGCCCCGGCTGACGGGCAGCTCACCGGGGGCCGTCTCCTGGCTGGTCACCGCGACGCTCCTGGCCGGCGCGGTCCTCACCCCGGTGCTCGGCCGCGCCGGGGACATGTACGGCAAACGCCGCGTGCTGCTGCTCGCCCTCGGCCTGATGACCGCCGGTTCCGTGCTGTGCGCGCTCACCTCCGACATCCGGCTGCTGATCGCCGCCCGCGCGCTTCAGGGCGCCGCCGCCTCCGTGGTGCCGCTGTCCATCAGCATCCTGCGCGACGAACTGCCGCCCCGGCGCACCGGTTCCGCCGTCGCCCTGATGAGCTCCACCGTCGGCATCGGCGCCGCCCTCGGGCTGCCGCTCGCCGCGCTGATCGTGCAGTACGCGGACTGGCATGCCATGTTCTGGGCGACGGCCGCCCTGGGCGCCCTCGGTCTGGGGCTCACCTGGTGGACCGTGCGGGAGTCGCCGGTGCGCTCACCGGGGCGGTTCGACATCCGAGGTGCCCTCGGTCTCGCGGCCGGTCTGGTCTGCCTGCTGCTCGCGGTGGCCCAGGGCGGCCAGTGGGGGTGGGGCAGCGCCCCGGTGCTCGGACTCCTCGCCGGGTCCGCCGTCATCCTCGCGGTGTGGTGGTGGACGCAGCTCCGCACGCCGCAGCCGCTGGTCGACCTGCGCCTCGCCGCCGGGCGGCGCGTCGCGCTGCCGCACGTGGCCGCGCTGCTCGCCGGGTTCGCCTTCTACGCCAACTCCCTGGTGACCGCCCAGCTCGTGCAGGCGCCCGCGGCCAGCGGCTACGGCCTCGGCCTCTCGATCGTCGCGACCGGCCTCTGCCTGCTGCCCAACGGCGTGATCATGCTCGCCCTCTCGCCGCTGTCGGCCCGTATCTCCACCGCCCGGGGCCCCAGGATCACCCTCGCCGTCGGGGCGGTCGTCATCGCCCTGGGCTATGTCGTACGTATCGTCGACAGCACGCGGTTGTGGGTGATCATGCTGGGCGCGGCCGTCGTGTCGACCGGTACCACCCTCGCGTACTCGGCACTGCCCACGCTGATCCTGCGGGCGGTGCCGGTCGAGCAGACGGGCTCGGCGAACGGGGTGAACGTCCTGATGCGCACCATCGGCCAGAGCGTGTGCAGCGCGGCCGTCGCGGCCGTACTCGTCCGGCACACCAGCACGGTGGGCGGCGCGCACATCCCCACCCTGGGCGGCTACCGGCTCGCGTTCGCCCTGGCGGGCACGGTCGCGCTCGTCGCGTGCGCGGCGGCCTTGGCCATACCCTCTGACCCAGCCCGGGAAGAGGCGCGGGCGCCCGCAGGGAGCGGCGGGTCCGCCCAGGACACGGCCCTGGAAGGAACGTGAGCGTGACCGTGGGGAGAAAGGACGCCGCCGCGACGGCGAACCGGGCCGCGGGGCCGGTCACGGGCGGCCGCAGGGACGCCGAGGCATCGAAGGCGGCCATCATCCGCGCCGCCAGGCATCTGCTCGCCCGCCACGCGCATGGCGACATCACGCTCAAGGCGGTGGCCGAACGCGCCGGGGTGAGCGCCCCGTTGATCCTGAAGTACTTCGGCAACAAGGACGCCCTGTTCTCGAAGGTGATGTCCTTCGAGGCGGACGCCGGGGCCTTCCTCGACGCGCCGCTGGCCGACCTCGGCCGCCATATGGTCCGGCACCTGCTCACCGGCCAGGCCGAGCGCGGCGCCGACCCCATCCTGCGCATCGTCTTCGCGCCGCTCCACGGCGAGCGGGGCGACATCCTGCGCGCCAACTTCCGCGCCCAGGTGGTCCAGCGGCTGAGCGAACGCCTCTCCGGACCCGACACCGGGCTCCGCGCCGAGCTGGCCGTGAGCATGCTGATCGGCCTGGGCGCGATGTACGGCATCGCCCGCGGCCCCCATCTGCGCGAGGCGGCGATCGCCGACGTCACCGACCGCTACGCACCCGGCGTGCAGGCTTATCTGACCCCGGAGTGACGCCCCCGGCCTCGACGGAAGGCGCGGGAGCCGTGCGTGCGGGGGCCGTGCGGGCGGGAGCCGTACCAGAAGGGGCCGTACGAGAGGCCGTCGTACGGGGAGCCGTCGCGCCGCGCCGCACGACGAGCACGGCGGTGAGTCCGACGGCCAGGCCGATCGCCGTCTGCGCCCCGAAGGGCTCGCCGAACATGAGCGCGCCCCACAGGGCGGTGACCGGCGCCATGAGGAACATGAGCGTGTTGACCTGGGTGACCCCGGAGCGCCGCAGGATCAGCCAGTACAGGCCGTACCCGCCGAAGGTGGAGAGCGTCACGAGCCAGCCGATGGCCGTCCAGAAGGACACCTCGGCCGGTGGCGTCGCGGACCGGGTCGCCAGGGCAAGTGCGGTGAAGATGACGGCACTTGTGACGCAGTGCACGGTCATGGCCACCGAAGAGCGCACGGGCCGGGGTGCGCGCCGGTCCAGGAACGTCGCCGCCACCAGGGAGAACATGCCGAGGAACGGCACGAGATAGGCCCACAGGGCGGTGCCGCCGCCCGCGAAGTCGGCGGCCGTCACGACGCAGACGCCGGTCACGCCGAGACCGAGGCCGATCCACTGGGTGCGGGTGACGAACTCCCCGAGCAGCGGCCCGGCGAGCGCGCCCGCGACGAGCGGCTGCGTCCCGTCGATCAGTGCGGTAGTGCCGCTGGAGACGCCGAGCTGGATGGCGTAGTAGACGGTGAGGAGGTAGCCGCTCTGCGACAGCGCGCCCACGAGGGCCTGCCGCGCGATGTCACGCGCCGCGAGACCGCGCCAGGCCGCCCGGGTCAGGGTGAGGGCCACCAGCGCGAGGACGATCGCCAGGGGCAGGAACCGCCACATCAGCACGGTCACCGCGGACGCGCTGCCCGCGCCGAGCTTGGCCCCGATGAACCCGGAGCTCCACGCCAGCACGAACGCGGCCGACAGCAGGACGTTCATGAGTGCTCCTCTCCTCGCCCCCGGCGGACCGGGGTATACCGATCTGTTTACTGCCGTGCCGCCGAGTGTACGTGATCGGATAAACCGATCGGTTTACTATGGGGGCATGACCGAGAAAGCGAGCGGTGCCGCCGCCGGACCCCGCCGTGTCGCCATGACCCCTGGGGCGCGCCGGGTGCTCGACGCGGCGGCGCGGCTCTTCTACGAACGCGGCATCCACGCCGTCGGTGTGGACCTGATCGCCGCCGAGGCGGGGGTCACGAAGAAGACGCTCTACGACCGGTTCGGCTCGAAGGAGCAGATCGTCGTGGAGTACCTCGCCGAGCGGGACGAGCGCTGGCGGGCCTTCCTCGCGGGGTATGTGGACGAGGCTCCGGCGCCCCGCGACAAGGTCCTCGCCGTCTTCGACGCCTCGCACGACTGGGCGGTGGACCACATGTCCAAGGGGTGCGGCATGGTCAACGCGCACGCCGAGATCAGTGACCCCGCCCACCCCGCGTATGCGATCATCACCGGCCAGAAGGCGTGGATGCTCGCGCTCTTCACCGGCCTGTCCGCGGAGTTCGCCCCGGACCGGGCCGGGCGCCTGGGGCGGACGCTGATGCTGCTGCACGAGGGCGGTCTGGTCGCGAGCGGCCTGCGGGTCTTCCCGGGGGCGCTCGAAGAGGCGCGGAAGGACGCGGAGGAGCTGCTGCGCTCCGCCACCGCAGGGGATGCGGCGGATCGCTGACAAGTATGGACAAGTCTTTGCCCGTGGCCGGAATGCTTCCTTCCGCGATGCGGAGGGCCGCCGGAGCTGAGGGCCGGGTGACGGGTGCGGGCCGTGCCGCGCCCTCTCGCCCTGGCAAAGTGCGGCCGAAACCGTGGGGTGGCCGCGCCTGCCGGGGGGCATCGCGGTGTTGACCGGGCGCGCCACGCGGAGCACCCTCGATATATAGATGCTAGCTACATCTAGTTCGGCGAGAACGCGGGAGGAAGCACATGTGTGGCATCACCGGCTGGGTCTCCTTCGACCGTGATCTGACGGCCGCGGCAAGCACCCTGGACGCCATGACGGAGACGATGTCCTGCCGCGGTCCCGACGACCGCGGCACCTGGACGAGCGGGCCCGCCGGGCTCGGGCACCGCCGGCTCGCGATCATCGACCTGCCCGGCGGGCGCCAGCCGATGACCGTCGAGACGCCGACGGGCACCGTCGCCCTCGTCTACTCCGGGGAGACCTACAACTACACCGAGCTCCGGTCGGAACTGACCGGCCGGGGCCACCGTTTCACCACCGCATCGGACACCGAGGTCGTGCTGCGCGGCTATCTGGAGTGGGGCGAGGCCCTCGCCGAGCGGCTCAACGGCATGTACGCCTTCGCGATCTGGGACGCCCGGCACGACAAGCTCGTCATGGTCCGCGACCGCATGGGCATCAAGCCCTTCTACTGCTACGAGACCCCGGACGGCGTCCTCTTCGGCTCCGAGCCGAAAGCGATCCTGGCCAACCCGCTGGCCCGCCGCCGGGTCGGCCTCGACGGCCTGCGCGAGCTGTTCGCCATGGTCAAGACGCCGGGGCACGCGGTGTGGGACGGCATGCGCGAGGTCGAGCCGGGCACCGTCGTCACGGTCGACCGCTCGGGTCTGCGCAGGCACGTCTACTGGGAGCTGCGGACGCGGCCCCACGAGGACGGGCGCGAGGCGTCGATCGCGAGGGTGCGTGAGCTCCTGGACGACATCGTGCGCCGCCAGCTCGTCTCGGACGTGCCGCGCTGCACCCTGCTCTCCGGGGGCCTGGACTCCTCGGCGATGACGGCGCTCGCCGCGCGGCAGCTCGCCGAGCGGGGCGAGACGGTGCGCAGCTTCGCCGTCGACTTCGTCGGCCAGACCGACAACTTCGTCGCCGACGAGCTGCGGGCCACCCCCGACACCCCGTACGTGCACGACGTGGCGCGGGCGGCGGGCACCGAGCACCGCGACATCGTCCTGGACTCCCAGGCGCTCGCCGACCCCGACGTGCGCGCCAGGATGATCCGCGCGCGGGACATCCCGATGGGCTTCGGTGACCTGGACGCCTCCCTCTATCTGCTCTTCCGGGCGATCAGGGAGCACTCCACGGTGGCGCTCTCGGGGGAGTCCGCGGACGAGGTCTTCGGCGGCTATCTGCAGTTCTTCGACGAGAGTGCGCGCACGGCCGACACCTTCCCCTGGCTCGTGCGGTTCGCCGACCACTTCGGTGACGACTCCGGCGTACTGCGCCGTGAGCTGACCGACGCGCTCGCCCTGCCCGCGTACGTCAAGGACAGCTACGCGACGGCGGTCGAGGGCATCCGGCGGCTGGACGGCGAGAGCGACTTCGAGTTCCGGATGCGCAAGATCTGCCATCTGCACCTGACCCGCTTCGTGCGCGTCCTGCTCGACCGCAAGGACCGCGCGAGCATGGCGGTCGGCCTGGAGGTGCGCGTGCCGTTCTGCGACCACCGGCTCGTCGAGTACGTCTACAACGCGCCCTGGGCGCTCAAGTCGTTCGACGGCAGGGAGAAGAGCCTGCTGCGCGAGGCGACCGCCGATGTGCTGCCCCGGTCGGTGTACGACCGGGTGAAGAGCCCCTATCCCTCCACGCAGGACCCCAAGTACGCCGTCGCCCTGCAGGGGCACGTCAAGAATCTCCTCGCCGAGCCGGGCCACCCGGTCTTCGATCTGGTGGACAGGGAGCGGGCGGCCCGCGCGGCGCGCAGGGAGGCGCCGCAGATCACCCAGGCGTCGCGGCGCGACCTGGAGCGCACCCTGGACCTCGCGCTCTGGCTCGACCTCTACCAGCCGGAGCTGGTGCTCTCCTGACCCCGGGGCCCGCGCCATCTCCCGGGCTCACTCCTTGGGCTCGGCGGATGCCGCCAGGGTGTCGAGGAAGCGCTGGAGCGCGGGCGTCCCGTCGGCCCCCAGGCCCCGCTTGACCGGCGGCACGGACGCCCCGCGCCGGGCGTCCGCCGCCTGGCACGGCTCCAGCGGCTCGTCGGTCAGGACGGCCACCGACGCACGGCGTATGTACTCCGCCACCGGCACTCCGGCCCGGTCCGCCTGCCGCACGACCAGGGCGTACTCCTCGGGCGTGAACAAGACCTGCACAGGCTTGGCACCGTCCATGAACGCATGATGACGCTCGGGTCCCGATGGCGCCGTGCGGTTGGCATATTCGTCCCCGAAGGCGTGAAAACCGGGGAAGACGGGGACGGCGGGGGAGATCACGGCACTCGTGGCGCGGGCAGCACGGCACGAACGGCGCCGGAGACGCGGCACGTGAGGCGCCGGAGACGCGGCACGAACGGCGCCTGAACGGGAAGTGGCCCCGACCGGACGGGGGAATCTCGGTCGGAGCCTCTTCATGTTCAATGATAAACCATTCAGCGTACGAGCATGACCACCGACGCTGTGACGCCCACGACGACGATGAACCCGCGCATCGCGACCGGCGGCAGACGGCGGCCGTAGCGCGCGCCCACGAGCCCGCCCACGGTGGACCCCGCCGCGATGATCCCGGCGAGGGCCCAGTCGATGTCCGCCACCAGGATGAAGACGACGGCGGCGACGCCGTTCACCAGCGAGGCGAGGACGTTCTTGGCGGCGTTCAGGCGCTGGAGGTCGTCCAGGATGAAGGCACCGAAGAGGCCCATGAGCAGCACCCCCTGGGCCGCCCCGAAGTAGCCGCCGTAGACGCCGGTGGCGAAAACCCCGCACCACAGGGGCACGCCGCCGTCCCGCCTGCCTTCCGGGCCCCGCTCCTTCAGCCGCCGGTTCAGCCACGGCTGGAGCAGCACCAGGACGCAGGCGGTGAGGATCAGCACCGGCACCACCGCCTGGAAGGCGTCGGCGGGCAGCTTGAGCAGGAGCAGCGCGCCGATGAGACCGCCGATGAGCGACGCCGCGCCGAAGCGCACCAGGCGCCTGCCCTGCCCCTTCATCTCGCGCCGGTAGCCGTACGCGGCGCTGAGCGTGCCCGGCACCAGACCCAGACTGTTCGACACATTGGCGAGCACCGGCGGACAGCCGAAGGCCAGCAGGGTCGGGAACGTGATGAGCGTGCCGGAACCGACCACCGCGTTGAGCCCGCCCGCCGCGACCCCGGCGGCTCCGACCGCCACCATTTCGAGCGCTTCCACACGTCACCTCTCCGCCCGGCCCCGGTCCGGCTCTCCGGAGCCGCGGGCCCCCGGGTCGGCGCCCGTCACCAGGGCGCCGCCCGGACCTGTGATGATCTTCAATCCGGGGGGAGACCCAAGTCAATGCTCGGCCGCCGCCCGGCTCAGGGCAGCAGCCGGGCGGCGCGCGTCCGGAGGTAGTGCGCCTCGGGGCGGCTGAGGGTGCCCCTGGCCGCGGCACGGTAGGCGGCGATCGCCGCCTCGCGCTCGCCCGCCTTCTCCAGGAGATGGGCGCGTACCGCGTCGAGGCGGTAGTGCCCGCGCAACTGCTCCTCGACGGCGGCCAGTTCGCCGAGCCCGGCGCGCGGCCCGTGCACCATCGCGTACGCCACGACCCGGCCGAGCCCGGCCATGGGCTCGGGGGCGCGACGTACGAGCACGTCGTACAGGGCGAGGATCTGCGGCCAGTCGGTGTCCTCGGCGCGCGCCGCCTCGTCGTGCAGCGCCGCGATCGCCGCCTGCAACTGATAGGCGCCCGGCGGCCCCTGGGCGAGCGCCTCCTCGACCAGCGCCGTGCCCTCGGCGATCGCACGGCCGTCCCAGCGCCCGCGGTCCTGCTCGTCGAGCGGGATCAGCTCGCCGTGCGGCCCGGTCCGCGCGGCGGCGCGTGCCTCGGTGAGCAGCATCAGCGCGAGCAGGCCCGTCACCGCGCCCTCCGTCGGCAGCAGGCGGCGCACGGCACGGGTCAGCCGGATCGCCTCGCGGGCCAGGTCGGCACGGTGCAGGGCGTCGCCGGACGTCGCGGTGTAGCCCTCGTTGAAGATCAGGTACAGCACCTGGAGGACCACGGCGAGCCGCGCGTCGCGGTCGGCGGGGACCGGCTGCCGGAACGGCACGCCTCTGATCTTCCCCTTCGCCCTGCTGATCCGCTGCGCCATGGTGGCCTCCGGCACCAGGTGGGCGCGGGCGATCTCCGCCGTGGTCAGCCCGCCGACGGCGCGCAGCGTCAGGGCGACCTGCGCGGGCGGGGTGAGCGCGGGATGGCAGCAGAGGAAGAGGAGCGTGAGGGTGTCGTCGTCCGAGGGGGYGCSGSCCTCCCCAGGCGGGGGAGCGGTGAACGCGTCGCGCGGGGTGAGCAGGGCGGCGTCCTCCTCGCGCCGCCGCCGGGCCTCGTCCGCGCGCAGCTGGTCGACGAGGCGGCGCGAGGCCACCCTGATCAGCCAGCCGCGCGGATTGTCCGGCACCCCCTCGCCCGGCCACTGCCGGGCCGCCGCGAGGAGCGCCTCCTGTACGGCGTCCTCGGCGGTGGCGAAGTGCCCGTACCGGCGTACGAGCGCGCCGAGGACCTGCGGCGCGTGGCGGCGCAGCAGGTCCTCGGTCCCGGTGGCGGGTCTCAGCAGGCGCCCCCGGACCCGTGCACCGGCCTGATCACGACGGGCGGCTCGACGAGCCCCTCGGGTCCCGGGCACTCCGTGATGCGCACCGCGATCTCGGTGACCCGCTCCAGGCTCTCGCACTCCAGGAGCCAGTACCCGGCGAGCACCTCCTTGGTCTCGCCGTAGGGGCCGTCCGTGATCACGGGGCGGCCGTCCTTGCCCGCGCTGACGAAGCGGGTCTGCGCGGGCTCCGTCAGGCCCTGGGCGTCGATCAGCTCACCGGACTCGGCGAGGTCGTTGTTGAGGGCGCCCATGAAGGCGTACATCGCCTGGAGTTCCTGCTCGCTCCAGGCCGGGCTCGTCCCGGAGGGCTTGCCCGCCATCGTTTCGTAGTCGGCCTGGGAGCCCTGGACCATCACCAGATACTTCATGATTCACTCCTCGGTCGCGCCGTCACCCCTGGTGGATGACTTTCACCTGGGACGTCGGAGCGGGCGGTGCGTTCTCTACACCTCGCGGAAGAATTCTTTTCCGGACCCCCGGTTCCTTCCGGACCCCGGGTTCCGGACTCCCAGGCTAGAGCGCGGACGGCGTACTTTCGCGCTCCGCGCCCGGATCGCGCCTGCCTTGCGCGCGCGTCGCGCCGGACCGCCCGGGGGGCGTTGGCCGTGCCGTCAGCCCAGGTGGACGGGGGCCGGTCCGTCGGCCGCCTGCTGCGCCCTGGAGTTGACGGCGAGCGCGGTGACCACGAGGCCCGCGAGGAACATGGCGCCCGCGGCGACGAACGCCAGGGTGTAGCCGTGGGTGAGGGCGTCGGCGGCGTCGGCCACCAGGCCCTGGTCCTTGGTGGCGAGGCCGCGGTAGAAGGAGGCGGCCGCGTCGGGCAGCCTGTCGTTCGCCGCCGAGGTGGAGATGGTCGACAGGACGGCGAGGCCGAGGGCACCGCCGATCTGCTGGGCGGTGTTGAGCAGCGCGGAGGCGATGCCGGTCTCCTGGTGCTCGACCCCGCTGACCGCGCCGAGGGTCATCGGTACGAAGCCCATGCCGAGGCCGAGCGCCGTCACGAACATCGCGGGCATCAGATGCCCGGCGTAGGACGATTCGGGGGTGAGCGTGGCGAACCAGAACATGCCGATGGCGGCGAGCAGCAGGCCGGGTCCGGCTATCAGCCGGGGCGCGAGGCGGGTGATCAGCTTGGAGCTGAGGGTGGCCGCGATGCCCATGCCGAGGCTGAACGGCAGGTTGGCGAAGCCGGTCCTGACCGCGCTGTAGCCGAGGATGAGCTGCATGTAGAGCGTCAGGAAGTAGAACGTCGCCATCATTCCGGCGCCGATGAACAGCATCGTGGCGTACGAGCCCGCGCGGTTGCGGTCCCTGAACAGGCGCAGCGGCATCATCGGGTGCGCGGTACGGCTCTGGATGAAGAGGAAGGCGCTGAGCAGGACGGCGGCGACGACGAAGCAGGACAGGGTCAGGGTGTCGGTCCAGCCGTGCTCGCCGCCCCGGGTGATGCCGTAGACCAGCGCGATCAGACCGCCGGTGCCGGTGATGGTGCCGGGCAGGTCCAGGCGCCCCTTGTGGCGCTCGGCCTCGACGAGGGTCCTGGTCCCGGCGAGGACGGCCAGGCCGATGGGGATGTTCACGAAGAACACCCACCGCCAGTCGAGGGCGTCGGTCAGGACGCCGCCGAGCAGCAGTCCGACGGTGGCGCCGATACCGGCCATGGCGGCGTAGACCCCCATGGCCTTGTTGCGCGGCCTGCCCTCGGGGAAGGTCGTGGCGATCAGGGACAGGGCGCTGGGCGCCGCGACGGCCGCGCCGACTCCCTGGAGGATGCGGGCGCCGATCAGCAGGCCCTCGTTCGGGGCGAGTCCGCCGAGGAGGGAGGCCAGGGTGAACAGGGCGATGCCCACCTGGAACATCCGGCGCCGCCCGAAGAGGTCGCCCGCGCGTCCGCCGAGCAGCAGCAGGCCGCCGAAGGCCAGGGCGTAGGAGTTCACGATCCAGGCCAGACTGGCGTCGGAGACGCCGAGGGCGGTCTGGATGCTGGGCAGGGCGATATTGGTGATCGTGCCGTCCAGGACCACCATGAGCTGGGCGGCGGCGATCACGAAGAGGGCGAGGCCGAGATGGCGGCCCCCGGGTGCGGCACCGGGCGTTTTTGCCGGGGCGGGGGCGGTGACAGCGACGCTGTCAGCAGACATGAGGGAACTCCAGGGCGAGGCGTGCGGATATTCCTCCGGAATTCCGGAGAAAGAAAGTCTTGGCGAACCGCTTGGAAGGGCGGCGAACCGCGGTGCAATCCGAGCGGAACGGCGCTGAGAATGCGGCCTGGGCTCGGGACGAGTGAATACCCTAGCACCAGATACACGCTGGTGACCGGGGAGTTCGGACCTCACGCATCGCCCCGCGCAGCGCTTGACAGACGCCTTCGCGGTGTGAGCAAAGAGGCCGGAAGAGCCCTTCTCGGGGAATTTGCAATTCCGGGAAATGTGTGAGCACGGAAGTCGGAGAGAGCCGTTTGGTGGGTCCACGCTTCACCCCGAGAAGCAAATTGGCCGACTGCGTCATGGCCGTGCCATGCGGCCGGAGCGCATGGCCGAAGAAAACATCTCGCCCCATCGCCCGCAGGCCGACTAGCGTGCACCCTCGACCCGCCACGAACGCGGGCACGCGCGGGACGGGAAGCGGGTGAAAGTGACGGAC
>NZ_JASKYR010001419.1:0-931 GCF_041028215.1 Streptomyces flavofungini | reverse complement strand
GTGCGGGTGAGGGCGAGCAGGTCGCCGGAGGGGGTGAGGCCGGTGAGGGAGGCGGTGCCGTCGACGCGCGTCACCTCGCGGCCGGGGCCGCCGCGCGGGCCGATGCGGAGTGTGGTGCTGCCGTCGGCGAGGCCGATGCCGAGGGCGGCGGTGGCGCCGCCGGTGACGGCGAGGCCGCGGGCGGTGCCGTCGGGGACGCCGGTGAGGCCGGTCCTGTCGGGCCCGCCGGTGAAGTCCTGGAAGCGCCAGTGGCCGATGCCCCTGGCGTCCTCGGCGAACCACCAGACCCGCGCGTCGGCGTCGATGGCGCCGTGCAGGGTGCCGCCGGGCCGATCGGTGACGCGGCGGGCGGTGCGGGACGCGGCGTCCCAGGTGAAGACCTCGCAGCGGCCGTCGGCGTCGGCGGTGAACACCATGCGGTGCGGGTCGGTGGCGCACACCTCGGGCAGCGCGGCGCGGTAGACCTGGAAGCGGCTCACGCGGTGGCCTCCGTGAGGGCGGCCCGCCGGGTGGTGTGCACGGCGAGCAGGGTGAGCAGGGCGGCGCAGCCCAGGGCGGGGGCGGCGGTGTCCACCCGGTCGGCGAAGAGCCCGGCGAGGACGGGGGCGAGAGCGGCGGTGGCACCGGAGGCCGTGGCGAGCACCGCGCCGACCCGCGCCTGGAGCGCGGGMTGGGCAGCGCCGGCGCGTTGTTCTGGGGCTGGCTCTTGTCGTTCTGGCAGGAGGCGACGACGCCGGTCGGGAGGTGCGTGATGCGCACCGCGGAGTCGGTCGTGTTGACGGACKGGCCGGCCGGGGCCCGAGGMGSGTATGGCCCCCAACTCCCGCACGAGTGCGGCGAGCCCCGGCGCCTGGGCGTCGACCATGCGGGCCGCGGTCTCCTCCCACATGCCATACCCCGCCTGCTCGGCCGCGGCCGAGCAGGCGGGGTA
>NZ_JASKYR010001418.1:0-1037 GCF_041028215.1 Streptomyces flavofungini | reverse complement strand
TCCCCGCACCGCGGCGACGCTCGACATCCCGGGAGTGATGGTGCCCGTCCACGCCAACGACTACGTGACCGATCCGCCCGGCACCACCGGCCGGAGCCTGGACGCCCTGACCCTGCCGGAGGTGTTCGCCGCGGCCGTGCGCCGCGGCGGCGAGGCGACCGCCCTGCTCGACGGCGACCGCACCCGCACCTGGAACGCCTGGCGGACCGAGGTGGACGCGCTCGCACGCGGCCTCCAGGAAGCGGGCATCCGCCCCGGTGACGTCATCGCCCTGCACCTGCCCAACTCCTGGGAGTACCTGACCCTGCACCTGGCGGCCGCCGCGATCGGGGCCGTCACCATGCCCGTCCACCAGGGCAACGCCGCCACCGACGTACGGGCCCTGCTGGAGCGCGTCGGCCCCGCCGCCCTCGCCCTGCCGCCGCGCACTCAGGACGGCGGGGGCCCGCTGGCCGCCACGGCCCTGCGCCAGGCGCTGCCCGCCCTGCGCGCCGTGCTGGTCACCGGCGACACGGCCGCCCCCGGCACCCAGACCGTGAGCGCGCTGCTCGCGCGGTGGTCCGGAGAGCGCCCGCACCCCGTCCAGGTGCGCCCCGATGCGCCGTTCCTGCTGCTGCCCTCCTCCGGCACCACCTCGGCCCGGCCCAAGATCTGCGTGCACTCCCACGACGGGCTGCTCACCAACTCCCGCGCCGCCACCGAGGATTCCGCCGACGCCTACGCCGGAACGGTCCTGACCGCGTGCCCGCTGACCCACTGCTTCGGCCTCCAGTCGGCCTACTCCGCGCTCTTCCGGGCGGGCCGTCAGGTGCTCCTCGACGCCTGGGACGTCGACCGCTTCCTGGAGCTGGCCCGGCGCGAGCAGCCCAGTGTGGTGGTGGCGGTGCCCGCGCAACTGCACGACGTCGTCACCCGCGCCGCGGAGTTCACCGACGGCGCGGGCTTCCGGCCCGACCGGGTGCTCACCGCCGGAGCCGCCCTGCCCCCGGCGCTGGTGCGCTCGGTGCGCGCGGCCCTGGACACGGCGCTGGTGGTCG
>NZ_JASKYR010001417.1:0-756 GCF_041028215.1 Streptomyces flavofungini | reverse complement strand
GCCCCCACCGCGCCCGCCGAATTCGTGCCCGCCGCGGCCGCCGAGGCGTCCTCTCCGTTGACCACGCCTGCCGAATCCGCGTCCGCCGCAGCCGCCGAGGCGCCCGCCCCGCCTGCCGGGTCCGTCGGGTCTGCCCCCACCGCGCCCGCCGAATTCGTGCCCGCCGCGGCCGCCGAGGCGTTCTCTCCGTTGACCACGCCTGCCGAATCCGCGCCCGCCGCAACTGCGGAGGCGCCCTCCCCGTCGTCCGCAGCCGCCAAGGCGCCCGCCGCGCACGACGAGTCCGTCCCCGTCACGATCGACGGCCCCGACTTCGTGGCCCTGCAAGTCCGCGACCTGGAGGCCGCGGCGGCTTTCTGCGAGCAGCTGCTTGGGATGCGCCGGGCCGCGTTCTCGCCGCCGCACGCGGTCGTGTTCGACACCCGGCCGACCCCCTTCGCCCTCCGTGAGCCCATTCCCGGTGTCGACCTCGCGGACGTCGCGCGGCCCGGTCTCGGCGTGGTGATGTGGTTCCGTACCTCCGACGCCCACAAGCTGCACGACCAGCTCGTCGCCGCCGGGGTCAAGATCCTCACGCCCATGGCGGACAGCCCCTTCGGGCCGATGTTCTCGTTCGAGGGCCCGGAGGGCTACACGCTCACCGCGCACGGAGGCTGACCGTGCACGCCCTCTCCCTCGTACCGTCGGGACCCTTCTCGCTCGCCGCCGGAATCCGTTTCCTGGGGGGCTTCACACCCGCTCGGTACGAGGGCGGGC
>NZ_JASKYR010001416.1:0-759 GCF_041028215.1 Streptomyces flavofungini | reverse complement strand
ACTGACCTTTCCCGATCTGCCGGGCACCCCCGCCCTGACGGTGGTCGGCGCGGCCCGCTCSSCCRCCCGGACRGYGSTCGRCGCTGTGGGTGACCCCGGCCCAGGTCACCGAACTGGTCACGCCCGAACGCCCCGGCGGCCACCAGATGCTGTACCGCTTCGCCGCCGCCGACACCGCCGCGCGGGTCGCGGCGGGCCGGAAGGCCGTGACAGCCGGGGTGACCGCGATCACCGGCACGCGGTCCTGGCTCACCGTCAAGGCGTCCGCCGAGCGCGACACCGCGCTCTACGTGCCCTTCCTCCTGGCGTTCGGCGTGCTCGGCCTGGTCATGTCGGTGCTCATCGTGGGCAACGTGGTGGCGGGCAGTGTGGGCGCGGGAACGCGCAGGATCGGCGTCCTCAAGGCCGTCGGCCTCACCCCCGCCCAAGTCGTACGGGCCTACGTGGGCCAGGCCCTGATCCCCGCGGCGATCGGCACCGCGCTCGGGCTCGTCGCGGGCCACCTCCTGGCCGTGCCGGTGCTGTCGGACACCGCCGACGTCTACGGCACGACCCCGCTTGCCGTCGTCCCGTGGGTGGACGCTGCCGTGGTCGCCGGTGCGCTCGGCCTGGTCACGCTGACCGCCTGGGCGAGCGCCTGGCGGGCCGGGCGGCTGCGTACCGTCGACGCGCTCGCGGTGGGGCGCGTGGCGCGGGGGGAGCGCGGCCGGTGGGCGGCGCGTCTGTCCGGGCGGTTGCCGCTGCCGCGCCCGTTCGCCC
>NZ_JASKYR010001415.1:0-878 GCF_041028215.1 Streptomyces flavofungini | reverse complement strand
GGGCCTCGAAGGCGTCGGCGGGGGTGATGTCGCGGGTGGCGGCCAGGAAGCCCTGGGCCTGTTCGATCAGCACGCGGCTGTGCAGGGCGGTGTGCAGCTGTTCGTTGACGGTGTCCGCCTCGCGCAGGGCGTGCGCGTGCAGCAGGCCGATGGTGGCCGCGTCGGCGAACGCCTGCGCCAGCGCGAGGTCGTCGGCGGGCGGCGGTGCGTCGCCGGTGGCCAGGAGGAGCAGGCCGCCGAGACTCTCCCCGCGCAGCCGCAACGGCACGGCGCCCGCGTGCGTGTACCCCGCGTGGCGGGCCAGCGCGGTGAAGTCCCGCCAGGCGGTGGGCGCCCGGCCGAGGTCACCGGGGGCGACGGCGCCCGTGGTGCGGTGGGCCTCCACGGCGGGGCCCTCACGCACCGCCACGTCCAGGAGCGCCGCCAGGGCGGGATTGTGGTCGTATGCCACCGGGCTGTACGCGGGGGTGTCCGGGGCCGCCAGCAGAATGGCGGCGTCGGCGACATCGAGGATGTCGCGGCAGCGGAGCGTCAACTTCCGCAACAGACCGAGGGCGTCGAAGCCGTCGTCCAGGGTGTCGGCGAGTTCCAGGAAACGTGCGGGTGATCTTCTCTTCCCTGCTCATACCCGCCCCTCGGTATGCCCTCGCGGCCGAGACCGTGAGGGGCGGACGGGCTCATCGGTCGGCCACGTTCCGTTCCTGAAACACTACTCTTCATCGTTCCTGTCGGCCCCGCTCTCGGCGAAGGCGGCCGTCTCCGCACGAGGGCGGCACCGTGCGGTGCGGCGCGCATGCGGCGCAGGGGGGGCGGCGGAAGGAGCAGGGCGGTGGAGTGGCGTTGCGCGGGGCTCGGGTGGCCGCAGGGCGAGCCCGTGC
>NZ_JASKYR010001414.1:0-958 GCF_041028215.1 Streptomyces flavofungini | reverse complement strand
GGACAGGGGGCGGAGCGGGTCATCCGTCGGACCGGAGGCCCATCACCAGGCTCCCCGGCGCCCGCACGTCCGCGTCCGCGTTCGTGTAGTAGTCGAGCACCGCCCGCTGCCACTCCTCCACCGAGATCCGGCCGTCCCCGTCGCGGTCGAGGGCCTCGAACGCCTCGCTGGACATGGCCGTGGACATGCCGGACGCCACCTGGGCGCGGATGAAGTCGTCGGCACGCACGGTGCCGGTGCCCTCGGCGTCGGCCAGCTGGATGTGCGCCTCGACGGACGGCGCCACCAGGTCCGCGATCGCGCCCGTCTGCACCGCTTCCTCCAGCGTCTGGACGTACACGTCCTCGGTCAGCTCACCGTCGTCGTCGACACCCGCGAGCTCGGCGAGCCGCTGCCAGTACGCGTCGGCTCCCGCGAGGACGGCGGTGGCCCGTGGAGAGCCGACCGGCTCGGCCATCCCGTCGATCAGCCGTTCGGCGCGCAGGATGATGTCGGACCGGTCGACGACGCCGTTCGCGTCGGCGTCCTCGACATGGAATCGGTGGATGTACTTGGCTCGCAGCCCGGTGTCCCGCATCAGGCGTCAACTCCCCTTTAACGACGTCAAGTGGCGTTCACCGTAATGTGCCCGCCGCGCGCCCGGGCCGGTCGACGCGGGCTTTCCGGGAGGAACCGGCCGCCTTCGCACACCCCCACCCGAATGGACGCCGACCGCCTGCCGCACCCGCCGCGTCACGCGGCGCGCATCCTGCGCCAGGGCAGACGACGCACCGCACTCCGGGCCAGAATGTGCGGGTCCCCGCTTCATCCCGCTCCGCCCGGGAGGTATCCGTGAAGATGCTGATCAACGTAGCCGAGACCGTGGTCGCCGATGCTCTGCGGGGGATGGCCGCCGCGCATCCCGAGCTGACGGTGGACGTCGAGAACCGGGTGATCGTACGGGCGGACGCCCCCGTTC
>NZ_JASKYR010001413.1:0-709 GCF_041028215.1 Streptomyces flavofungini | reverse complement strand
ATGCTGAACCGCATCGCGCACAAGCACGCCTCGCTCGGCGTGGCCCCCGGGCAGTACGAGACCGTGCGGCTGCACCTCTTCGCCGCCCTCGCCGAGACGCTCGGCGACGCGGTCACCGCCGAGACCGCCGCCGCCTGGGACGAGGTCTACTGGCTCATGGCCAACGCCCTCATCGCCATCGAGGCCCGGCTCTACGCCGGGCACGGCGCCACCGCCGCCGAGGGCACCTGGCGGGACCACGAGGTCGTCGAGCGCGTGGAGGAGACGCCGGACGTCGTCACCTTCCGGCTGCGCCCCGTCGACGGGGCCGGAGCGCCGGTGCCCCGCCACCGCGCCGGGCAGTACGTGTCCGTGCAGGTCGAACTCGACGACGGGGCGCGGCAGATACGGCAGTACAGCCTCACCGGGGCGGCGGGCGGCGTGGACCGGCTCATCTGCGTCAAGCGGGTCCGGGGGGAGGACGGCTCGCCCGAGGGCGAGGTGTCGCGGCAGCTGCACGCGCGCGTGCGGGCGGGTTCCGTGGTGCGGGTCTCCGCGCCCTACGGCGACCTCGTCCTCGGCGACGTCGACCCCGGCGCCCCGCTCCTGCTCGCCTCCGCCGGTATCGGCGTCACCCCGATGATCGCCCTGCTCGGACAGCTCGCCGACGCCGGGCACCGCGGCCCCGTCACCGCCCTGCACGCCGACCGCTCCCCCGCCGAACACGCCC
>NZ_JASKYR010001412.1:0-710 GCF_041028215.1 Streptomyces flavofungini | reverse complement strand
GTACGTGCGGCCGTCATGGCGTTCATTGTCGGGTCAGCCGTGCTGGTAGGCCACCAGCGAGATGCCGACGTAGTGCACGGCGAAGGCGGCGAGCGTCAGGGAGTGGAAGACCTCGTGGAAGCCGAAGAAGCGGGGGGAGGGGTTAGGGCGCTTCATGCCGTAGATCACGCCGCCGATGCTGTAGAGCACCCCGCCGACGATCACGAGGACCAGGACGGCGATGCCGCCCTTGCGCAGGAAGTCCGGCAGGAAGAAGACGGCCGCCCAGCCCATCGCGATGTAGCACGGCGTGTAGAGCCAGCGGGGCGCGCCGACCCAGAAGACGCGGAACGCGATGCCCGCGAGGGCCGCTCCCCAGATGCCCCAGAGCAGCCACTGCCCCTTGGCGTCGGGGAGCAGCAGCAGGGTCAGCGGGGTGTACGTGCCCGCGATGATCAGGAAGATGTTGGAGTGGTCGAGTCTGCGCAGGACACCGTCCGCGCGGGGGCCCCAGTTGCCGCGGTGGTAGAGCGCGCTGACACCGAACAGCAGGCAGGCGGTCAGGGCGAAGATCCCGCAGGCGATACGGCCGCGGGTGGAGTCGGCGAGCGCCGTGAGGACCAGGCCGGAGACGAGCACCGCGGGGAACATGCCGGCGTGCAGCCAGCCGCGCATCTTCGGCTTCGGGGGGAACGGCAGCGACAGGGCGGGCGAACCGGGTGAGGCGGCGC
>NZ_JASKYR010001411.1:0-722 GCF_041028215.1 Streptomyces flavofungini | reverse complement strand
TTCCACGCCGATGCACGTGTCGCGGGCGGTTTCGACGAACCCTGCGTCGTCCCGCCCGGCCAGGCAGGAAGCAGTCTCACCGATCACGGCCACGCCGCGTACGACACCGTCGGGCCCTGGKTCGCCGACCTCACCCACGTCTCCGTCCCCCGCCGCGACGCTGCCGGTTTCGGCACGTACCAACGCGCCGTCACCGTCTCCCCTGACGCCAACGCCTCCCGCCGCCGTACGGCCCCGTACGCTGACACAGGCGCCGCCTGCCTCGACGTCAGTGCAACGTCACGTCCACCCCGCCGAAGGCCCCGGCGCCGCTCACAGCGCCCCGCAGCGGCACACCTCGGCCCCGCACAGCACCGGGACGCCTGTCGCGGGACCGTCCGCCGAACACCGTGAGTCCACAGCCCCGGGCAACTCCGACCCCGTACACGCGAGCGACCGTGCGCCCGTCCAGCGCGCCGTGCGTGCCATCCCGGAGGGCGGTGCGCACGCCCCGTACCTCTCGTCGGCTGCGCCGACCGCAAGTGACACCGATGCCCGGAGACACACCACCGGCCCCGGCCGCCCGAGCCACCCTTCGGGCACCGTCACGTCCGTGACGGCAGCCGGTCAACCGTCCAGCCGGAAGCCGAACCGCCCCGGCCTGGGCGCCCCGCTCGCCTCGGGATCAGCACGCACGGCGCCAGCCACCTCAGCACCCCCACTCCCCATCGGACCCCCAGCAC
>NZ_JASKYR010001410.1:0-663 GCF_041028215.1 Streptomyces flavofungini | reverse complement strand
GGCGCGGCACCATGCGGGCCATCACGTGGACCACCGAGCGGTTCGACGGCGCGGGGATCTGGCAGACCGCACGCGCGCTCATCGACGACCCCTCCCCCTGGACCGAGGAAGCAGGCACGCCATGACCTATCTCATCGCCCTCGACCGCGTCGCCGTCCAGGAGTCGCTCCGCGTCCTGGCCGCCGCCCGCTCCACCGCCGACTGGGAGCTGCCGACCCCGTGCGCGGGCTGGACGCTGCGCCGCCTCGTGACGCACATGACCGCCCAGCACCACGGCTTCGCGGCGGCGGCGCGCGGTGCGGGCGCCGACCGGACGTACTGGATCGAGCAGGACCTCGGGCGCGACCCGCTCGCCCGTTACGAGGAGTCCGTACGGCACGTCCTGGCCGCCTTCGCGGAGCACGATCATCTGGAGCACGGCCACCACATGGGCGTCCCGCAAAGGGAGTTCGTGCTGCCCGAGCTCGGCGGCGGGCCCTTCCCCGGACACGTCGCCGTCGGCTTCCACCTCCTCGACCACGTCGTGCACGCCTGGGACATCGCGGAAGCCCTCGGCCTGACCGTCCGGCTCCCTGACCCCGTCGTGGCCGCCGCGCTCGGCGTCGCCCGCCGCGTGCCCACCGGCCCCGCGCGGCGCGGACCCGGCGCCGCCTTCGCCCCGCC